>CAINAY010000061.1 GCA_903846425.1 uncultured Noviherbaspirillum sp. | reverse complement strand
GGATGGCCCACGTCGTAGTTTGCGTGGCATCTACAAAATTCAACCACCCGTGGAATATCCGGAAGTGGGTATTTACCACCAGAACATGAAGGGCAATGCTCAAAGCAAGGGCATGTCTGAGTTAATCAACGATCTTCCAGCGGTAGCTAAAACCGGTAAGCGCGGCACGGTCGGTCTGTTATTGATGCGATCGTATTTAGTGGCAGGGAATGCGGCGCACTACAACGGTGTGATCACAGCGCTCGAAGCGCGCGGTATGCGCGTAGTGCCAGCCTTTGCTACCGGTTTGGATGCACGCCCCGCGGTTGAAGAATTTTTTATGAAAGACGGTCACGCGACGGTGGATGCCATCATCTCGCTAACTGGTTTTTCTATGGTGGGTGGCCCTGCTTATAACGACTCAAAAGCGGCAGAAGAAATACTCGCTAAGTTGGATGTGAATTATTTATCCGTGATGCCGGTTGAATTTCAGACGCTGGAGCGCTGGGGTGCGAATGATCGCGGTTTGATGCCAGTTGAAGCCACGATGATGGTGGCGATTCCTGAGTTGGATGGATCAACCGGTCCTATCGTATTTGGTGGTCGTAGTACAGGTGCGGGTGATCAGTGCACGGGGTGTAGTCGTCGTTGCGTGTTTCCGGCATCTGAAAACGAGCATGACATGCAAGTCTGCATTGAGCGCGCGGATATGTTGGCCTCGCGCGTAGGTAAATTAATTGATTTGCGTCGTGCTGAGCGAGCGCAGAAAAAAATTGCGGCGGTTGTTTTCAATTTCCCACCGAATGCGGGTGCGACTGGAACAGCGGCCTTCCTTTCTGTATTCGAGTCAATGTTTAACATGCTCGGATCGATGAAGGAAGCAGGCTACACGATTGATATGCCAGCCAACGTTGATGATTTGCGAGATCGTGTCATCAAAGGTAATGCTGAACAATATGGTGCGATGGCAAATGTGCACGCAACTATTTCGGCCGATGATCATGTGCGACGCGAGCGCTGGTTAAAAGAGATTGAAGCGCATTGGGGTCCAGCACCCGGCCAGCAACAAAGTGATGGCCGTTCAATTTTTGTATTAGGTGCGCAATTCGGAAATGTGTTGGTCGGTATTCAACCCGCCTTCGGTTACGAAGGTGATCCTATGCGTTTGCTGTATGAGAAGGGTTTTGCGCCGACTCATGCGTTCTCTGCTTTCTATCGCTACTTGCGCGAAGATTTTGGTGCGGCTGCGGTGCTGCACTTTGGTACTCATGGTGCGCTTGAATTTATGCCGGGTAAACAGGCGGGTATGTCAGGAGATTGCTGGCCTGATCGTTTGATCGGTGATCTGCCTAATTTCTATTTGTATGCATCGAATAATCCTTCTGAAGGCATGATCGCTAAGCGACGTGCCGCAGCCACGCTGATTAGTTATCTCACGCCGCCGATTGCACAAGCGGGTTTGTACAGTGGCTTAGTCGATTTAAAAGCATCACTTGAGCGTCTGCGTGGACTCGATCCTGAATCAGAATCAGAGCGTGCTGAGTTGACTGTTTTAGTGCAGACGCAAGCAGCTGAACTTGAGTTGGCTTCCATGGAGCCAGCATGGGGTGACGATTCAGAAGAAAAAACGCAGAAGCTTTATAACGATGTGCTGGAATTTGAATACACGCTCATTCCAGAAGGTTTGCATGTGATTGGTCGTCCGATGTCGGTGTCGGAGCGCACTGATATGCTGTTGTCAGTTGCTGATGCATCGCATGGGGTACAGCCATCACCGGAACTTCGCAGCATGATTCAAGCGATGCTGACCGAAAGCAAATCCGTAGTCATACCGCCTGAGCATGCTGAACTGATGACCTCACTCGCTGCTATCGATAAGTTGATGTGCGAAGACAATGAGATCAATGGAATTCTGCATGCTTTAGATGGCCGATACGTGCGTCCTGCACCGGGCGGCGATTTGATACGCACACCAGAAATTTTACCTACCGGCCGTAATCTTCATGGCTTTGATCCTTTCCGCTTACCGAGTGCGTTTGCGGTTAAGGATGGCAAGCGCATGGCAGAAACTCTGCTCAAGCGTCATATGCAAGACGGAAATCCGCTACCTGAAACAGTGGCGATGGTGCTATGGGGTACCGATAATCTAAAAAATGAAGGCGCACCGATTGCTCAAGCCTTAGCGCTGATGGGTGCTAAACCACGTTTTGATAGTTATGGCCGTATGGCGGGTGCAGAATTATTGTCACTCGAAGAAGTGGGGCGTCCACGTATTGATGTGGTGATTACTTTGTCGGGAATTTTCCGTGATCTGCTGCCACTGCAAATTAAGCTCTTAGCGGAAGCAGCTTATTTGGCCGCCTCTGCTGACGAACCTGCAGAAATGAATTTTATTCGTAAACATGCACTTGCTCATCAAGCCGAACACGGCTGTGATCTTGAAACAGCATCACTGCGCGTATTTGGTAATGCCGAAGGTGCGTATGGTTCGAATGTAAGTCAGTTAGTGGATAACAGTCGTTGGGATGATGAAGATGAACTCGCCGAGACCTACACGAAGCGCAAGGGTTTTGCCTACGGTGTGAGTGGTCGTCCCGTGCAGCAAACAGCCTTGTTGAAGAGCGTGTTGTCGGGTGTGGATTTGGCGTACCAGAATCTTGATTCCGTTGAATTGGGTGTGACGACCATCGATACCTACTTCGATACACTCGGTGGCATTAGTCGCGCTGTCAAACGCGCCAAAGGACCGGATGCTCCGGTAGCACCGGTTTATATTAGCGATCAAACTAAGGGCAGTGGAACTGTTCGTACCTTGACTGAACAAGTCGCCCTCGAGACACGCACGCGCATGCTGAATCCAAAATGGTATGAAGGCTTACTTAAAAATGGCTATGAAGGTGTGCGCCAGATTGAACTGCATGTCACCAACACCATGGGCTGGTCAGCAACGACGGGGCAGGTACAGCCTTGGGTCTATCAAAAGCTGACAGAGACCTTCATGCTCGATCCAGAGATGCGTGAGCGTATGGCTAAACTCAACCCGAGTGCTGCTGCACGCATGGCGAGCCGCCTACTTGAAGCCTCTAACCGCGACTTCTGGAAGCCTGACGAAGCGACGCTCGCGCAACTCAAGCGCGCAGAAGAAGATTTGGAAGATCGTTTGGAAGGTGTCTACGAAGAGTAAGTTGTTCTTTTTTCGCCAACTTATTTTTTGCCGTTATTTTCATTAAGTGAGATTCACTAGGGCTAAAGCGCCCTGTGACTCACACTTACGTCTCTCTCATCCCCTTGTCGCTCTGCATACAATACTCTTGAGTCATGTAAAAACCACGTCTCTTTGAAGTGAATATCAAGCCGCTCAAAGTTCTTTTTACTTCCCTAATAACTTCTGCTATTTTTCGTGAAGCTGTAATAAAGAAATCGCAAAAAATTATTAAAAATGCCATTTAAATAATGGCGACTTGCGATAAGCAGT
>CAINAY010000060.1 GCA_903846425.1 uncultured Noviherbaspirillum sp. | reverse complement strand
TTGAAAAGCTGGCAAGTGCTTTAACAAGCATTTCTGCGATAGTTAGGTCGAAAATAGCTTAATTTCATGCGTGAAAAACTTGGTAGGGTAGGTCTTGTTTGTTAAGAAATTAATTTATCATTCTGATCTTCAATTATCCAGGGCGGCTAACCAACCTATGTTGTACCAGTGATTTAGGCTATCGATCAGGTCTTGGGAGGCGTTTATTATTGATTCAGGTCTGAGAAACCGCTGATCGGCGAGCGATTTCAGACAAGCGAGGTCTTTGCCGCTGACCAAAAAGGATTCCCCATTAACAAATAGATATTTTCCACGGTAAAGCATGCGGGTTTTGCGGTGCAACTTGATGCCTGTTTTTTGCAGCATTCCCAAGAACTTTTTACTCGGCAAGCTACGCGCAAGAGGTTCGAAAATTACTGAGGACTTCGGAGATGAAAGGTACTCGCCTAAGAAAATATGGAGATCATCTTTGCTAAAGCTAATCCGTTGCAGTTCTGTGCTGATTTTTTCAAACAGGTCGTCATTAATCTGCGCAGGTTTGTTGGTAGGTTTCAGTCCGCGGTCGCTATAGCGCCCGGCTAATTCCAGCGTATCTTCTTTGTATTGCAGCAGCGCCTGTCCGAGCTCTTGCCAGGACGGGGCGCGAAAGCCTATCGAATAGGTCATGCATTCGCCAACCGCTATCCCTTCATGAGCGTAGTGTGGTGGTAGGTAAAGCATATCGCCTGGATCGAGCACAAATTCCTGTTCCGGTGTGAAGTTCTCTAGCACCTTGAGAGGCAAGCCGACTTTCAAGCTCAAGTCTTGCTGCGCGCCGATGCGCCACCGACGTTGACCATGCGCCTGCAATAAAAACACATCGTAAGAGTCAAAATGCGCCCCCACGCCGCCTTGATCGCTGGCGTAGCTAATCATCAAATCATCCAGCCTAGCATCGGGAATAAAGCGGAACTGACGTAGCAAATCTGCGGCACGATCATCATGCAAATCGACACCTTGTACCAGTAGCGTCCACTGTTTTTTGCGAATCGAAGGAAGATTAACGATAGGCCCATGCTGCATACGCCAACGTGAACTGGTTTGGCTAATGAGTCGAGATTCAACATCGTCTTGGGCTGCCAATTCGAACAGTGCTTCACGCGAAAGGATAGGCAGCATGTCGGGAATCGCCTGACGTATCAGCAAAGGTTTCTTTTGCCAGTACTTGCGCATGAATGTTTCAGTCGGCATTGAGCCGAGAACGGTATGATTTTTCATTGCTTGATTATAGCGATGCGAATGGCTGAGGAGTTGATCACTGATGAGCAGATCACTGAGCGGTCCGAACTTAGCGAGTGCCAGGGTCGGCGGTTATAATTCAACATGGTTTACTAATTAGGACATCATGATGGAAATCGGCAAAGATACGGTCGTTACGCTGCATTACAAATTAAGTGACGCGCAAGGGAATCAGATCGAAGAAAGTCAGGCGCCGATGGTCTACCTACACGGGGGCTATCACAATACACTGCCTAAGATTGAGGAAGCGCTGAATGGTAAAGCGGCTGGCTATCAGGTCACGATACAAGTCGAGCCAGTCGATGCTTTCGGTGAATATGATGCCACTCTGGTAAAGATCGAGCCTAGGGAAGCGTTGCCGGAGCCACTGGAAATCGGTATGCAATTCGAAGGTTCACCTGACGGTGACCAGCATGCTGAAGATCGTGTATTTACCGTGACTGATATTGCCGACGGCAAGGGTGTTTTGGATGGCAATCATCCACTGGCGGGGATTTCACTTCGGTTTGCTCTGAATGTGATTGAAGTGCGTGCAGCTAGCGCAGAAGAAGTCGCGCATGGTCATGTACATGGCCCACACGGTCATCACCATCATGAGGACGATGACGACAGTGATCAATTCCGTTCTATACAGTTGCAGTAAAAATTCGTAGCAGTGGCAAGATGAACCGACGTTACGGTTCATCAGCCATGACAGAAAATGTATTCTCAGCCGTTGGATCCACGGCGATCATGCTGATCCCTGCACTAAGGTTGATGTAACCTAATCTGCCGTTCCACATGATGTTGCCATTGTTTTTTTCGGTGGTTGGCGTTGATCCTTGTATCACCACTATCTTTACTCCCGATTTTTCAGCGAGATTTTTCAGCTGCTGGCGCAGCTCAACGTAGCCATCACGCGGCTCATTTTTGCGACGAGCATCAGGTAGTGGGTTGCCATCGCAAAAAAGTACGATGTGGGTCTTACGCTCGCGTTGTGCTTTCGTGATTAATCGACGCAACCAATCGCGATTAGCGATCTGCCTGTCTTCAAATTCACTGTTGCCGCCAGCAGACGCTAAATAATTATTATTGTTCGCGGGGACATTGAGCGTCGCAAACAAAACATTATCAATACTCCAGCGTGTGTTTTCTGCGTAATTTCTAAATGCAGTAATGGCCGACTGTCGTCGCAAGGGTATGTGCTTGCCACCACTCCAACTAATATCGCCATACACCTGATCACGAAGCAAGTTAAGCCAGGCTGTCGGTGCTAGACGATTGTGTCTATCGCGACAGGTTATCCAGTCATCACCTGCTAACGATAAGACGACAGGTACGACAGAGCTTTCTAGCAAGGCCGTGCGTTGACGGTACAGACGATCGGTGCAAGGCTCGCGTTTAGAGCGCATGCCATTCACAAGGATGAAAGTAGGATTAGCGGCTTGCGCACTCTCGAGTGCAATTTTTAGCTCGTTCTCATCGCCTGTCTCCCGCAGTACATGCATAAGTACGGCGAAATGAAAGGGTTCAGCCTGTACGTGGGTAGCAAACATGACACCACAGAAAAATAAACTGTGG
>CAINAY010000059.1 GCA_903846425.1 uncultured Noviherbaspirillum sp. | reverse complement strand
GTAGTAGTTGTGATTGAACCAGCGCTTGTTCCGCAGTGAATAACTCGCGCTCTGCATCTAAAAGATCTAGATAACTCGAAATACCATTTTCGTAGCGTGCACGTGCCAGAGTTAGTCGCTCGGCCTGCGCATTTCTGAATGCGCTTTGCGCTTCAATTTCTTCTGCCAATGTGGCGCGCGCTGACAAAGCGTCGGCAACTTCACGGAACGCAACTTGAATCGTTTTTTCATAGTTCGTGATCGCTATCTCGCTGCGTATTTCTGCAAGATTTAGGCTAGCTTTGTTACGACCGTTATCAAAAATAGGCAAGGTGATCTGTGGGAAAAAACTCCAGGTGCGTGATCCACCTTCAAATAATCCACCCAAATCGTTGCTGGCTAAGCCAAATCCAGTCGTGAGCGAAATACGAGGGAAGAAAGCGGCACGTGCTGCAGCGATATTTGCTTGAGTTGCGCGCAGTCGTTGTTCTGCAGCGCGTATATCGGGGCGACGCTCTAATAACTCGGAGGGAAGTCCAGCGCCAATGTCAGCTGTGATAGCTTGGGTTGAAAGAGTTGCGGTTTGGGTTGGAAGCTTTGCATTCGAGCCGGTGAGCAGAGTCAGTGCATTGACGGCTAACGCATGCTGGCGACGCAAACCCAGCAAGACAACTTTGGCTGAGTAGACCAGCGTTTCACTTTGCTGAAACTCCATCGCATTGGTGATCCCTGCATCTAAACGTTTTCTTACCAAATCACGCGACGATTCACGACCTTTGAGTGTGCTCTGAGCCAAAGTGATTTGCTCAGCTAGCGCGCGCTCCACTAACCACGCCTTAGCAACTTCGCCGACTAATGAAATCTGTATCGCACGTCGCGCCTCTTCCGTGGCGAGATATTGCGATAAGGCGGCTGCGGAGAGATTTTTTACGCGCCCAAAAAAATCTAGTTCAAATGCCGATAATCCTACGCCCGCTTGATAGGCCGTGGTTTCACGCATGGTGCCAGCCAGAAGCTGTCGGTTTGTGTTGAGGCCACCGGTAGCATTAATAGTGGGAAGTTGGTCTGCGCGCTGAATGCCATACAGTGCGCGTGCTTCTTCTATCTGCAGCACAGCGGTCTTCAGATCGCGATTATTTTTTAAGGCAGCGCTAATCGCTTCACGCAGATCAGGATTTTGGAAGAAGTCATTCCAACCTGTATCAGCAATCGGTTTTGCCGAACTGCTATCGCTGGTTGGGTAACCAGCTGGAACCGGTGCCGTGGGTTTAGTAAACGTAGGCATGATCTGACAGCCAGCGAGTGAAAATACTCCGGCGACGACGACCAATGGAAGAGTGAGTTTTTTTATCATTGTTGTGCCTCGTTTTGATGCAAGTTAGCTGCGTAGAGTTTGCGTTGACGTTCGCTACCTTTAAATATGCGTCGAATCACCACAAAAAATACAGGTACAAAAAATACGGCCAATACTGTCGCTGTGATCATGCCGCCCATAACGCCCGTACCAATTGCGCGCTGGCTGGCAGAACCGGCGCCCGTAGCAAGGACTAGCGGCAATACACCGAGTATGAAAGCCAGTGAGGTCATGATGATGGGGCGAAAGCGAAGTTTGACGGCAGTAAGTGTCGCTTCAATCAGGTCCATGCCACCCGCTTGTAGATCTTTGGCGAATTCGATAATCAAGATCGCATTTTTAGCCGACAAACCGATGATGGCAATCAGGCCCACCTTAAAGTAAACATCATTGGGCATCTCGCGGAAAATAGTGAAGGACACTGCGCCCAATACTCCGAGTGGAACCACAAGCAGCACGGCCACCGGTATCGATGTACTTTCATACAGAGCGGCTAGCACCAAAAACACGGCAAGCAGTGAAAGAACGAATAGCGCGGTGGCGGTGGAACCCGCAGCTTTTTCTTCAAATGATTGCCCAGCCCATTCAAAGCCTATACCCGAAGGCAGTTGCGCCACCAGCCGTTCGACTTCAGCTAGCGCATCACCGGATGAGGCCCCGGGAGCGGCATCGCCTTGAATTTTCATTGCGGGGTAGCCATTAAAACGAACTAGCTGCACGGCGCCGTTAATCCACTGGCTGCGCACGAAAGCTGAGAGGGGAACCATCGCTCCCTGAGCATTTTTTACATGCAGCTTGTCGAGATCTTCTGGGCGCAGACGTTTTTCTGGCGTGGCCTGCAAAATCACACGCTGCTGTCTTCCTACGTTGGGGAAGTCATTCACGTAAATCGATCCAAACGTGCCCGACAGAGTCGCGTTGATGGAGGCAAGATCAACGCCGAGCGCATTTGCTTTATCCCGATCAATCTCAAGCTTAAGTTGAGGTGAATCTTCCATGCCTTCAGGCCGGGCACCTTTAATCACTGTACTTTTTGAAAGCATGCCTAGCAATTGATTACGCGCAGCGAGCAAGGCATCGTGACCTAGTCCGGCGCGGTCTTGCAGTCGTAGTGAAAAGCCCGTTGCATTTCCTAATTCGCGAATCGCGGGTGGGTTAACCGTGAACACAATCGCATCGCGTATGGAACCCATCAGGGACAACGCTTTGGTGGCGATACTTTGCGAACTCAATTCAGGCGTGGCGCGTTCTTTCCAGTCATTGAGTGGTACGAATAACAAACCACCATTCTGACCATTGCCGGAGAAGCTGTACCCGAGCACCGATACCACTGCTTGTACGCCCGGTTGTTTACTGAAATATTGTTCGGCTTGTTCCATCACACTCAGGGTGCGACCCGTACTCGCTCCCGGCGGCAATTGCACGTTTGCCAGCAAATAGCCTTGATCTTCTGCCGGTAAAAAAGAGGTTGGCATGCGAACTGCCATCCACACTACCGCCGCGATAATCGCGCCGTACAAGACCATATAGCGCAGGGTCTTTTTGAGCATTTTTGCTACGCCACTTTGGTAACTATTCGTGGTGCGGCGAAACAGTCGGTTGAACGCGCCAAAAAATCCTTTGCGTTCGTGGTGTTCAGGATCAATCGGTTTGAGTACGGTAGCGCATAAAGCGGGGGTGAGTGTCAGCGCCATGATGGCTGAGAACACCATGGATGACACCATCGACATAGAAAACTGACGGTAAATCGCGCCGACTGAACCTGTGAAGAAAGCCATCGGTACAAATACCGCGATCAGCACCGCTGTAATACCGACAATGGCACCCGTGATCTGAGACATTGCTTTGATGGTGGCATCGCGCGGCGACAAGCCTTCTTCGCTCATGATGCGTTCTACATTTTCAACCACCACAATTGCATCATCGACCAGAATACCAATCGCTAGCACCATACCAAACATAGTCAGCACATTGATTGAGTAGCCGAAATAGGACATGGTGGCAAACGTCCCCATCAGCGAGACCGGAACCACAATCGCTGGAATCAATGTGTAACGCAGACTTTGCAGGAACAGCAGCATGACTAAAAATACCAGCAACACGGCTTCAAGCAGAGTCTTGATAACTTCTTCAATGGAAATCTGAACAAATAATGAGGTGTCGTAGGGAATGACGTAATCCACACCGGGCGGAAAATATTTTTTCAACTCGACCATTTTTGCGCGCACCAGCTTGGCAGTTTCAAGCGCATTGGCGGTAGGGGTGAGTTGTACGCCGACCGCCGCAATATCTTTACCGTTTAAGCGCGCCGAGAATCCATACGATTGACCCGCCACTTCAACGCGGCCGATATCGCGAATACGAACCGTGGCACCACCGGGTGTAGCGCGCAGTACGATGTTGCCGAATTCTTCGGTGGTCGATAGCTGGCCTGTGACGACAATCGAGGTGGCGATACGCTGCGAGCTAGGTGCTGGAAGATCACCCAAAATACCCGCTGAAAATTGCGCGTTCTGTGCGCGTATGGCATTGACGACATCTGCGGGAGTGAGCTTATATCCGAGTAGTTTGTCGGGATCGGCCCAAATGCGCATCGCGCGTTCTGTACCAAATAACTGCGCTACACCCACACCAGGAATGCGCTTAATTTCATTGATTACATTTCGCGCCAGATAGTCGCCAAGCGCAACAGACGATTGTTTGCCTTCGGTAGAAATCAACGTGACGAACAGCAGCAAGTTACTACGTGCGCGAGTAACGGTTACACCTTGCTGAACTACAGCTTGCGGCAGTCGCGCTTCAATCCGCTTGAGACGGTTTTGAACATCAACAGCGGCTAATTCAGGGTTGGTGCCATTGCGGAACGTTACATTCACCGATGACTGACCATCGGCTTGGCTCTGTGATTCTATGTAGAGCATGTTTTCCGCGCCATTCATCTCTTGCTCGATCAGGCTGGTGACACTTTCATCCACCGTTTGCGCTGAGGCACCGGGATACACAGAGTTGACGATGATGGTGGGCGGCGCAATCTGCGGGTACTGCGATACCGGCAGATTAGGAATCGCTAATAGGCCTGCAAGTAGGATGAATAACGCGATGACCCAGGCAAAGACCGGGCGATCGATAAAGAACTTTGCCATGGTGGAGCGTCCTTATTTCTTATCGGGTGCTGCAGCGGCAGGCGAACCTGAACCATTTGGAGCGGCAGCTCCAGCAGCTCCATTAGCTCCCGCGGGCTGCCAAGGGTTTGCTTTGACAGTTGCGCCGGGTTTGGCTTTTTGCAGCCCTTCGACAATGATTTGATCACCCGCATTCAAGCCAGAAGTGATGATCCAGCGTGTGCCATAGACGCCACCTGTTTTTACTGGCTTCGGTGTGACTTTGCCTTCAGCATCGACGCTCATTACAAGCGATCCATCAGCGGTGCGCATCACTGCTTGTTGAGGTACGGTGATAGTGCCAGCACGCACACCTTGTTCAAGCTGCACGCGTACATACATACCTGGTAGTAGCGTGCGTTCCGGGTTAGGAAATTGCGCACGCAAAATCACCGAGCTCGATGACGGATCAACCGTCGTTTCTGAAAATAGAAACTGACCGGTGTGCGCATAAGGTTTTCCATCTTCAGTCAACAAGGTCAGTTTGACTTTGGTACCGCGCTGACCTGATTGAGCAATTTTTTCTCGCAGCTGAGAAAGTTCAACACTCGATTGAGTCAGCGTCACATAAATCGGATCGAGTTGCTGAATGACTGCGAGCGCTGTTGTGTCATTGGCCGTAACGAGTGCACCTTCAGTCACCAGCGTGCGTCCTATGCGTCCGGCGATTGGTGCTGTGATCGTCGAGTAAGAGAGATTCAAGCGAGCATTGTCTAATACCGCTTTAGCCGCAGCGACATCAGCAGCGGCCAGTTTTTGTGAGCTCTGCGCATCATCAAATTCTTGTTTGCTGATAGCGTTGCTCTCAACTAGACTGCGATAGCGATTTAAGCGCGTCGTCGCTTGCCCCAGATTTGCTTCAGCGCGAGCCAGTGCGGCTTCGGCGCTGCTGTAGGCTGCTTGAAAGGGTGCCGAATCAATCTGATAGAGCACCGCACCTGCACGCACTTCGCTACCTTCACCGAACAAGCGTTTTTGCACAATGCCACCCACGCGGGCGCGAACTTCTGCATTCCGAACTGCTTCAATTCGACCTGGTAATTCAGTGATATTGGCAACATCTTCAGTTGCGACCGTGATCACCCCTACATTTGCTGGTGGCGGTGCACCTGCACCGGGTGGTGCAGCCGGTTTTTTGTCGCCGCAAGCACTCAGCAGCAAAAGTAGAAGGGCGGAAGGGAGTAATGCGCGCGACGTTATATTCATGTTGTCAAGCCAATAAAAAAACCATCAGCCGAATGCTGATGATTATTAAAAAATTTCAAAATGAAAACTCGTTGATGGTGTTAAGACTCCATGCCACAAAGTCACACTTCTGAGCGAGTGAAGGTCATGCAAATAAGATCTGCATGACCGTTCTTTTTATCTTTGCTCAGTATAGCGATTTCTGCGCAGGCTAAGCCGCGTTTTCAGGGCGGACGAGTCAAAATAACTGAGTGTGAAACACACGCTTTTGAATTGTTTAAGTGCTTGTTTTGTCAGGGTCAATCAACGTATGTCGAGCAAGGCGTTTAATTCGGCTAAATCTGCTTCAGCTAAAGTGCCTGCTGCTGCTTTCAGGCGCAATCCGTTGATCAGTGTGTCGTAACGCGCCTTGGCCAGATCGCGACGAGTTGAGTACAACTGCTGCTGCGCATTTAGCACATCGATATTGATACGCACGCCCACGTCGTAGCCTAGTTTATTCGACTCCAACGCTGAGTTGCTGGACACTTCAGCGGCTTCAAGCGCACGTATTTGCGATAGTCCACTTTGCACACCGAGATAAGCTGCGCGAGCATTTTGCATCGCTGCCCGTTTTGCAGTGTCCAGATTAGCTCTGGCTTGATTTTCTAATGAAATCGCTTCGCGGATTTTGCTGGTAGTGGAGAAGCCAGCGAATAAAGGAATCGTTAATTGAAGTCCCACCGCACTAGTGGTGTTCGTGGTGGGACTAGTGAACGTAAGATCTTTACGTTGACTTTGCGTAGCCACCCCATCTAGCGTGGGTAAGTGACCAGCGCGATTACGGCTAATTTCTAGTTTGGCGATATCTACCAACAAGCCTTGAACGATCACGCTGAAATTACCCGTCTCGGCACTGTGTACCCACTGATCCAAGCTAGAAGGCTGTGGGCTAGAAAGTTTTACACCCGATCGCAGGCTACGGAGTTCTGGCGGTACTTGACCAGTAATCACGGCGAGCGCATTACGTTTGACTTCGAGATCATTCTGCGCAGCGATTTCTTGTGCCAGCGCCAAATCAAAGCGAGCCTGTGCTTCATGGGTATCGGTGATGGTGGCCGTGCCGACTTCAAAATTCCTTTTAGCAGATTCAAGCTGTTCCGTAATCGCCGTTTTTTGCGCGCCTAGGAAAGAAATCACATCTTGCGCCGCGAGCACATCAAAGTAAGCTTGGGCAACGCGCAGAGCCAGATCATTTCTGGCTTGTTCAAATTGAATTTCACCCGCATTTACTTGCAGCTTGCTTTGTTCGTAGACATCAAAATTATTACGGTTGTAGATAGGTTGCCGTAGCTGCAGCTGATAGACCTCTTGGGTGTAGTCAATGGTTCGATCAATACCGGTCGTCGTGAGGTGAGTATTAATACGATTGATATTCGCCGTCGCTGACACGGTGGGCAGCAACCCTGCAAATCCTTGGGTGGATTTTTCGTAAGCGGCATCACGTGCACCGCGTGCGCTGGCGAGCTGGCTGTCGTAGGCCTGTGCTGCGTTGAAAGCGTCGAGCAGCGTCATGGCTTGTGCATCCATAGCCAAACACATACAGGCTAACAGTGAAGCTAATTGAGTTCGTCGCATTTTTTTTCCGTAATTTTTTACAAGCTTAATAAGTAGGCATGCTGGTATCAACCTGCATCGCCCAAGCGTGGACTCCACCTGTCAAGTTAGTGACGTCTTTAAATCCTGCGCGTTCTAAAAATGCGGCAACCTGCATGCTGCGAGCACCATGATGACAAATACAAACGATAGCTTGCTCCGGATCTAATTCTTCTTGTCTGGCAGGTATGCTGCTCATAGGCATCAACTGCGATTCAGGGATGTGACACGTTTCGAATTCCCACGGTTCACGTACATCGAGTAGAACTGGCGCTTTGCGTTCAGAGTCTGCCAGCCAGTGAGCTAGTTCGGGAGCCGACAAATGATTCATAGCGACTAGCTGCAATCAAAAGTGAAACGCGGAAGGCGTTTCAGCATTATGCAAAAGCGTAATGCAGGTTTCAAATAAAGTGCGCTTATCCCAAGCACCTTCTTGAGTGCGCGTCACCAGACAAGCCGACATCGCTGGTGCTTCACCGATCACGGCAAGCAAGCGCCCACCGACACGCAGCTGTTCAAGAAATGCTTGTGGCAACACGGGCAGTGCGCCAGAAATAACAATCACATCCCATGGCGCAGCGCGATGACCCATACCCGCCCATCCGTGTGCACCATCACCGAGTTCAACGTTGACGTTAGCGACGCCATAGTTGGCTAAATTTTTTTCTGCCAGTTGTTTAAGTTCAGGAAGAATTTCAATCGTAGTGACGTGTCGCGCATGATGTGCAAGCAAGGCTGCCATGTAACCCGATCCTGCGCCGATTTCGAGCACGGATTCATCATCACTGATAGCCGCTTCTTGTAATAAGCGCGCTTCCATTTTTGGCGACAGCATATTTTCGCCACCGGGAAGGGGAATTTCAGTATCAAAAAAAGTCAGCGATTGATAGGCCGTCGGAACGAAGGCTTCACGACGTACCGCGACCAGCGTTTGTAAGACCTGTTGATTGAGTACATCCCAGGTACGAATTTGCTGCTCTATCATGTTCACGCGGGCTTGTTCAAAGTTCATGGCTGTCAGGCTAGATTTCATCAATGGGGTTAGCGGAGAGAGTGCGACATTTTATCAAACGGAGTGATTATTTTTTGCTATTAAATCAAGCATAGAAAAACTGAGCATTTAGATATCGTCCCGAGCAGGCAAGAAGCGCGCGCGGGCCCACACAGCGAAATCATCCAGCCAGGTGTAGATCACCGGTACCACCACTAAGGTCAGAATGGATGAAGTGATAATTCCACCAATCACCGCCTGACCCATCGGTGCGCGCTGCTCGGAACCTTCGGCTAAACCCAGCGCGAGCGGCACCATGCCAAACACCATCGCTAAGGTCGTCATCAAAATCGGTCGCAAACGTACATGAGCCGCTTCAAGCAGGGCGGCATTGCGTTCCATACCTTCTTTCCGTGCTTGATTAGCAAAATCAACCAACAAGATTGCGTTCTTGGTGACCAAGCCCATCAGCATCACAAAGCCGATGATAGAAAATAAATTCAAGGTCGAACGGAAAAACATGAGTGAAAGGAAGACACCAATCAAGGTCAATGGTAGTGCCGACATAATGGCGATCGGTTGCAGGAAGCTGGCGAACTGCGACGCCAAAATCATATAAATAAAAATGATCGCTAGTAGCAGCGCCGACAAAGCATAACCAAACGACTCTTGCATATTTTTAGTGGCGCCGCCGACTTGAAAGCGATAGCCCGGTTGCCAGTTCATTCCTTCTAAAACTTTTTTCACTTCAGCGCTGACTTGACCCGCTGAACGTCCCACCACATTGGCAGATAATTCCACTTCGCGATTGAGATCACGACGATTAATTTGGTTAGCGCCCGACGCCGGTGTGATGCTGGCCACTTGGCGCAAAGGCACCATCATCGGTGTGCCGTCGCTATTCATCTGTGTGCTGGCTAACATCAGACGCGAAAGATCGGCGATATTCGTGCGCTCTGAAGGTGCTAATCGAACAGTCACATCATAGGTTTCATCATCCGGTGCTCGCCAGCCGACCACAGGGTCTCCTGCGAGCAATGGACGCAGCGCATTCCCAATCTGAGCAATACCAATACCTAAATCAGCCGCTGCTTCTCGGTGTGGTTCTATCCAGATGCTGGGCTTGTTAGGCTTTAAATTTGAATCGAGATCTACAACGCCTTGAATCGCAGCCATTTTGGATTTCACTTCATCCGAAATTTTTGCTAATTGCTTGAGATCCGGTCCGAGGATAGATAAGCGCAATTGTTTATTATCGCCACCCACACCGTCGAGTGTACCGACGTGAGTGACCGTGATACCAGGAATTTTCAGAAGCTGTTCACGCAAAGGCTGATTCAATTGTTTGGTGGTGCGTTGACGCTCGCTGCGCGGCACCAGTCGTGCATATACCGTCGCATAATTTTTACCTTGCAAGGTGCCAGTATTAATCGTGGTGTAGAGATCACGCACTTCAGGCAAAGCACGTAATGCCGTTTCGACTTGGCGTGCTTTGCTTTCTGTGAATTCCAGCGATGATCCCACTGGCGTATAAAAGATCACGCCCGTTTCTGAGTAATCGGCTTGTGGCACGAATTCACTGCCGATTAATCCCGAGGCAGGTATCGCCAGCCCAGCGAAAAAAGTCGCGATTGCCAAGATCAGTGTCGCAACGCGATGCTTGAGCGACCAGGTCAAAGCGACTTGATACATGCGAGAAAACCACTGAACTAATTTATCGAATTGTGCGAGTACGCGACCGATGGTATTTGCGTACCATCCTTTTCGCGGGCCATGTTGTCCGTGCACTTCGGGGTCATGCCAGATCGAAGACAGCATGGGATCGAGCGTAAATGAAACAAACATCGATATCAGCACAGCCGCAGCGACTGTAATACCAAATTGATGGAAGAAGCGGCCGATGATGCCACCCATGAAGCCCACCGGTATAAATACCGCAACAATAGAAAACGTAGTGGCGAGTACGGCTAAGCCAATCTCGTGGGTACCTTCTAATGCGGCTTCGCGGGGTTGCTTGAAACGTCCATTCACCTTCATGCCTGCATGGCGCACAATATTTTCGCGGACCACAATCGCATCATCAATCAGCAATCCCACACACAATGACAGCGCCATCAAGGTAATCATATTGATGGTGAAGCCAAACAAATCCATGAATAAAAACGTGCCGATCAATGAGACAGGCAGCGTTAAGCCAGTGATGACGGTTGAGCGCCATGAATTCAAAAACAAAAACACGATAAGTATGGTGAGCAAAGCGCCTTCGATTAACGTACGGCGCACATTTTCAACACCCACGCGTATTTGCCGTGATCCATCTTTGATGACTTCAATCTTCACACCGGGATGCAGAGCATCTAAAGTGGGCTGCAACTCTTTAATCACTTTTTTCAAGCCATCAGCCACTTCAATTGTGTTTTGTCCTTGCGCTTTGATGATGTCGAGCGCTAAAGTGCGCTGACCATTAAACATCGCCAAACTTTCTTGCTCTTGCTGGCTATCGGCGACGCGGGCAATTTGTCCGAGTAAGACAGCATTCCCGCCCCGTTTAACCACCACGATGCGCTCGAAATCTTCTGGGCGTTTCAGGCGACCTTGCACCTGTACCATTTGTTCATTCGCGAGCGCACGCACGGCACCAGCAGGTAACTCTTGATTTTCATTGCGAACAGCATTCAGCACCTGCTCTATGCTGATGTTTAATGCTTGCATCTCAGCGGGCTTAACGTAAATTTGAATTTCACGTTTGACGCCACCCACGAGCGAGATCGATCCTACGCCGCGTACATTCTCTAGACGTTTTTTTACCAGCTGATCAGCGATCGTGGTCAGCTCACGAATGGTGTAACGACTTTTTTCTGCATCGTTCGTTACGGCGACCGAGAAGATCGGTCGGTCTGCCGGATCAAAGCGCGTTACACGAGGTTCTTTCACTTCCCTGCGAAAGGCTGCTTTAATCAATGCGACTTTTTCGCGTACATCTTGTGCGGCTTGAGCCGGGTCGACCGTCAGCGCAAATTCAATGATGACGATGGACTGGCCTTCGTAAGAACGCGAAGTCAGGCTATTGATACCGTTAATGGTATTGACCGCTTCTTCGACTTTGCGGGTAATGTCGCTTTCTACGGTTTCAGGTGCAGCGCCGGGATATTCTGTCTGCACCACCACAATAGGAAAAGTCACATCGGGGAACTGATCCACCCGCAAGCGTTGATACGAAAACAGCCCGAGCACCACAAACGCCACCATCATCATGGTGGCAAGAACGGGGTTACCAATACTGATGCGAGTGAACCACATGAATCAGACCCTTTTATTTACCAGCGGCGTTAATACGCACGTGGGTACCGGGCTGCAGACTACCCATATCGGTACGAATAACTTCTGCACCAAAATCGATGCCCGACACGACTTCGGTCATGTAGTCGTCGCCGCTGCGGCCGCTCATACCAACGGCGACTACTTTGCGGGCTAAGACATCGGCTTCAATCACAAATACGTAAGCACCGTTGCCATCTTTGCGGATCGCATTCTGCGGCAGTGCCAATACGCCAGCCTTAGTTTTTAATATAAGTTGCGCCTCAGCGAACATGCCGGAGCGTAGTTGGTTTTGTGGATTAGCGATCTGCACATACACCAAGACCGAGCGCGAACCTGATTGCGTCGCCGGATTAATACGCACGACTTTGCCTTCTATCGTTTGCGGTAAACCTTCGATACGCAACGTGACTCGTTGGCCGATAGCGACGTTAGTAATGTCATTGGTTGGAACGGCAGCTTCCAATTCCATTTTTTGCAGATTAACGATATCGAGTAATTTATTGTCAGCCGATACTTTTTCACCTGCTTGCACATAGCGCATCGCGACCACACCAGAAATAGGCGATCGAATTACCGTGTCGTTGACTAATTTTTGCACCACATCGAGCGCGCCTTTGGCGGCCTCTACATTGGCTTCTGCAGCGGCGTACTGACTGGCTGAGTTATCAAACGCATTTTTAGAGATGAAGCCTTTTTCAACTAGGGTGCGATTGTTATCGCGATTTTTAGTCGCAATGTCTAGCTGAGCACGCGCAGCATTCAGCGTACCGCGAGCCTGATCAACACGCGCCTGAAATTCAGTGACATCCATTCGCGCTACGATTTGTCCGGCACGGACCGTATCGCCTTCGCGTACAGAAATCTCACGCACTTCCGCTGCAACACGCGCTTTCACGCTGGCTATATCAACCGCACGTAGCGCCCCTGAGAGCGAAAGCGTTTGTTGAATGTCTAGTGGCTTAGCTGTAAAAATTTCCGAGGGCAAAAACTCTAAGGTGGGCGCAGCCACTGTAGTTGGAGCGGCAACGGGTGCAGGTTTTACAGCTGACTTTTGCTTTAGCACCCAAGTCACGCCACCAGCGATGATGATCACCAAGATCACTATTAGAATAATTCGACGTCGCATGCGTATAGACATTTTTAATTAAGCGATTGAGAGACAGGAGCTGAGCTAGCCGTTGATTGCAGGCCGTTCAATAACAAATCAAGAAAACAATCCAGATATTCCGGTGCAGAAATGGGCTCTAAGCGGCAGGAATGAAAGGAATGCTTCCACATCATCAGCATCACCACCGGCGCCACAATTACCAGATTGGCGTTAACGGTATCGATAGGCCTGAATTCATTGCGCGCGATACCGCGTTCCAGCATGCCAATGATTAAGGCATTACTACGCTGAATGACTTCTTCGTGATAAAAGCGCGCCACGTCAGGAAAATTACCTGACTCCGCCAGCATTAATTTTGAAATACCTGAGAGCTTGGTTTCACCCACATGCTTCCACCAGCGCAAAATAAATCCGCGTAAAAGATCGCGACTTTTCCCCGTGTACTGGCTGACATAATTTTCTGCTTCAGCCAGTGCGGATACTAAATTGGCGCGTACTACTTCTTTGAATAACTCTTCTTTGTTTTCGAAATAAAGGTAAAGCGTGCCTTTTGATACGCCAGCACGCGCGGCCACGTCATCCAGTCGGGTAGCGGCGTAACCACGCTCAACGAACAGGTCCAGCGCTGCAGCCAGTAATTCCTGCGGCCGCGCGTCTTTACGTCGTTCCCAGCGGGGTTTGGATTTGATTTCAGCGAGAGGCATGGTGGGGCAATGAATTACTAACCGGTCGGTCAGCAATATAGGTTCCGGGTCCGGGGTTAGTCAAGCAAAGCCTTGCGATTAACGAATTAGTAATCTGATAGACGAATAAAGGAGAATGAAGGAACCGACCAAATTAATGGGTTACGGAGTCTTGTCAGTTAGTTATTTAAACCAAGAACCTATCCGTCCATTACGAGGCCAATCATGAGTCGTCCCCCGATTAGCAGAGAAAATTCCAGTAATAACCTAGCACTTCATCAACAAGATACGAATCCCCAGCTTGAGAAGGATGCTAAGGCTGCCGAGCAAGCACCCAAATCGCCACCTCCGCAACTGAATCAAACAACGCAAACAAATCAACCAAATCCTTCAAGTGATGCAGGGTTTTCTAAAGAGGATTGGAAAAAACACGGACAAGGCTCGGATGAGCAGCCCGCAAAGAATCAAGAGCAAACCAAAGAAAAATCATCGCAGGGCGATCAACAAAAATCCTCAAGTAAACAAGCGGACACAGCGCCTAAGGGTAAAGCCGGTTCCAGCACCCGCAGAGTGAACGTTCCATCACTGAAACTGGGTGGATCTGGAACTGCCACGCTGAAAAGTCGCCCGCCGGTGAGTCCGGACTCCCTGAGCGGTCTCGGCTCGCACCGGGCGATGTCACCGCGCTCAGGTGGGGCAACTCAGGAAAACTCTAGAAGCAGCACAACAACCGCGGCAGACAATACGCAAGGCCAAGTTTCATCGTCTACACCATCGGCACGATCATTACCTCCTACTTCTCAGAAGCCTAGCGCTCAGTCGTCGCCGGCTTCAACCAGCAACGTACCTGTGAGTGCACGTACTGCTACGTCGACATCAAGCAATGCTAAGGGCTTTCCAGCTTCAAAATTAACGACGCGTTCTAAGAACACTCTCGATTCTGCGCTAGTCAATGGCAAGATCGACCCAGCCGACTTAGGGTATTTACTAGTGGAAGTGCAGACGGGAGGTTTTAAACAAAATTTATCTGCATTTGATCAAGGCACGCCATTTTTGCGAGGAGGATTGCAAGTTTCGAACTTCGCGGCTAGCGATGGTCGGACCTACGATTCTATTAATTTGATTCAAACATTTCTCGAGCCAATGGCCGAGGGAGCATTTAGCACATCAGAATGTAATGAACTAAGAAAAACCCTAGAGCGAAATTATCTGTCAGTTAGCTCAGCGATGGAATCGGCCGCTAAAGGTATGCGTCCTAAACAAATGCAGGAGTCTGACAAAATAAAAAACCTCATGGATCCAGTGATCCAGCCATTGACAACATGGGTTTGTGGAAAAAATGAAAATTTGACGAGTTCTCAACTTCCCGAAGTCTGGAAATCGCTGCTGTTGGGTATAGATGATGCAGTCGTTCAGTGGGCAAAAAATATCCAGAGTACCGATATGAAAGAAATTAAGCGCCTGCGGTCAGAGGCGCTGGTGGCATTTATATCAACGCGGGGCTTAATGATTGTTTGGGGCGAAAAATTGCAAACTTTCGGTGAGGCTAAGGGAATTGATCAAGCAAAATTTACCTCGTATGTAAATTCATATTTTTCACATAGAGCAAATAAATTTATCACCGATATCATGCTGAGTCGCAGAGACTTAGTGAGTGATGAATTCGATAGCAAGATGCGAGGCTACATAAAAGTATTGGGGGGCCGTAAAGATCTTGTCAGTAAAGCGCCAAAAGAAAATGCTTCAGGACGCCGTCAGTTGATGAAATCAAGAACTTTGCAGTCCACAAAAGCGCCGCCAGCAAATAGCAGTAATACAGTCACTGATGAATCTGCTATTTTATCTCCCCGTATGCGCGAAAAAATAGATATCGAAAAAACACGAGACATTAAACAACAACAAAGTGTGTATCAGCGACAAAAATTTTTCAGGGACTTCAGTAAGTTGGCGAACTTAGCGAAAATTTCACCTGAGTTTTTTAAGGTATTTCAAACGCATGTAGTGAAGGAGATGTCAGATAGAGCGTATGAGAAATTCGAGCAAGGCCCTGTACAACTTTGCACGCGATACCTAGATAAATTTTATGT
>CAINAY010000058.1 GCA_903846425.1 uncultured Noviherbaspirillum sp. | reverse complement strand
GCATAGGTGTGACCGGATGACGTGACATCACCGGATGCCTATCTAGTCGATACACCTGATTGCCAGCACGCGCGTAGTGATGACCAAATAAAGTGTAGCGACCAAATTCTGGTGTCGCAGAAAACACCGGTACGAAACTTTGTGGCCATACTCGACGCATCAATTGTATGGCCTCGCCTAAACTACCTATCGATGGTGATGAATCAAACGTCGAGCAGCACTTGTATTGAATGAAGTTCACACCTAGCTGCTGAAAATTGTCTAATACGGGCAGTAATTCATCCACCATCTGTTCGGGTGGCAGTGAGCGCGCGGTACCAGCAATACCGATAACGTCATAGCTTTGGGCTGCTTTTTTTAATACTTCAGGCGTTGGGTTAGAAAAAAACAGTAAGGTACGCAAACCATGCCGTGCGTATTGCGCAGCATTGTCAGAAGCACCGGTGAAATCGTCACCGTAAAAAGCGAGCCGTATCATAATTAGTTGTGTGCTTCGAATGCAGTATTATCCGGCGAATTTTTCTAATGCTTCTCTGAGTTCACGGTGTGTTTTTGCAGCGACTTCAAGCGGTACGTTATTCATTGCAGCTTCCCACGATTGTCTGAGTGCGGCTACGCCTGCTGCAATGCCTCCGGGGTGAGCGAACAGTCCACCACCGGCAAGGTAAATCAAATCCGTTGATTGCAGTGCAGCCCACGTGCCCGGCGCTTGATTGACCGTTTGCCCTGACGAAAACACCGGCATGACGGTACATGGTTTGTATTTAAACAGCGGGATAAAACATTCGCGTGCTGAGGCGATCACGCTCTCATCGGTTTCTTGAAACTTATTGGATAAGCCGTTGACGTGCATTTGATCCGCGCCAGCTAAACGCCACAGCTTTTGATACGCAATGTAAGACCAACCATCTTTTAGATAGCCCCAGCCATTACGGTGTGCATGGATGGGTAGCTGTGCATGTTTACGAAAAGCGTTAAAGCCTGTCAACCCAACTGAATTGAGACTCAGCATGGTCAAGGTGCCACCGAGAGAGAGAACGAGATCATGCCGTCGTTTCATCTCATCGAGTTCACCAGTTAAGTTAAATGCATACATAACTTTTTTACCGCTGCGATCAGCATGGCGATTAATCACATTCATCACCTTGCGAGCGCGCTCATCGAATGGACATGACGGACCATCTGCCTGTAGTTCATCATCTTTAATGAAATCAACACCAGCAGCGCACAACTGATCAACAAATTCAGTAGTGCCATCAGCCGACAGACCTACAGAGGGTTTGATGATCGTGCCTACTAATGGACCTGTAGCTACTCCAGCCAACTTGCGCGTGCCTGCAATGCCAAACGCCGGGCCGGGATAAGCGGCGGCAAATTCATCGGGCAGTTCAATATCAAGTAGACGCAGTTTGGCGACATGCTTGAGTTCATACAGATTGCCAGCAACAGTCGCTAACAAATTCGGTAGTGATGCACCTAGATTTTGCAAAGGCCACGAGAGCTTGAGCAGGTAGCGTTTATTCGGCGCAGTGCAAGGTTCATTCAGTGGAGTGATTTGCCAGGTCGCTGCCGCTCGTGCTTTAAGTGCTTCATCTTCACCGGGAATAGCAACGAAGGTTCCGGATGATTGCTCACCTGCGATGATGTCTGCTGCGCGTTCAGGAGCAATGGCCGTGTCAAGCTCATAGGTGGCGTTGATAGTAGAAGTCATGGCGTGTCGGTTCGACTCAGTAAATTGTTTGCTTGGGTTTGTTTATATGCCGCGCGCACCGGAGGCAAGAAAACCACCATCTACCGGCATCGATATGCCCGTGATGTACGACGCTTGCTCTGATGCGAGGAAGGCGACCGCTGCTGCAACTTCCGATACCGTGCCATAGCGATTCATGGGAATAGCGCTGGAATACTCTTGCTTGAATTTTGCGGTGTGCAGCAGCTTAGTCATCGGTGTATCAACCGGTCCGGGCGAGACGGCATTGGCAGTAATGCCGTGCTCAGCGAGTTCAACCGCCATCTGGCGCGTTAATGCAATCACCGCACCCTTGGAGGTACCGTAGGCGGTGCGACCGCTACCGACAGCACGCATACCTGCAACAGAAGCGATATTAATAATGCGCCCCCATTGATGCTTGATCATGATGCGAGCAGCATGCTGGCTGCATAAAAGCGTGCCAGTGACATTAATCTTCATCGTCTGCTCAAAATTATCGAGCGGGAAATCAAGAAATGGGAATACCTTTGCGATGCCAGCACAGTTGACCAATACATCGCAGCGGCCAAAGCGCTGTTCAATCTCGCTGAATGCGGCAACGATGGAGGTGGAATCACCAACATCAATAGCCACCGCACTAGCGGAGAGTCCTGCTTTAATGAGTGCATTTGATGTTTGGGCGGCAGCCTCAGTATCGCGATCAGCGATCACCACATGTAAGCCATGGTGGGCGAGTTGTTCGGCGCATTCTGCGCCTATGCCCATGGCACCTCCGGTTATGACGGCAACACGTTGATTCGGCATCTAGCCCTCCTTACGGACGCCGTCCGCTTATTATTGTTTTAAGTATGAGTTCAGAT
>CAINAY010000057.1 GCA_903846425.1 uncultured Noviherbaspirillum sp. | reverse complement strand
CCATTCGTCTAGCGAAAGAACGGCACCGGTAGGATTGCCCGGCGTGCAAACAAACAGTAACTGCACGCGCGGCCACACATCGGCGGGCACCGTAGAAAAATCCGGCGCAAAATTTTTCGCTGGGTCCGAATTCGCAAAAAAAGGTTCGGCGCCCGCGAGATACGCAGCACCTTCATAGATTTGATAAAACGGATTCGGGCAAACCACCACGGCTTTGGCGTAGGGGTCAATTACGGCTTGGGCTAATGCGAACAATCCTTCACGCGAGCCATTGACTGGCAACACTTCGCAGGAAGGATCGAGTCGCGGCAGTCGGTAGCGTTGCTCTAACCAACCGCAGATGGCCGCGCGTAGCGCATCGGAACCAGCGGTGGTGGGATAGCTAGCTAAGCCAGCTAAATTATCGGCGAGTGCCTTTTGTATAAATGCCGGCGTAGGGTGTTTGGGTTCACCAATTCCCAGGCTAATTGGTCGACGCTCGCGGTTGGGCGACACATCGGCGAATAAGCGCCGTAATTTTTCAAAAGGATAAGGTTGTAGCTTTTCCAGTAAGGGATTCACGGCTGGCGCTTTTTGATGTTGATGTTGTGGCAGAGTGAAGTCTCAGGCGTGCGGATTATACCGTCCTAACGAATACCGCCACTGGCGAAGACTTAAAATGACAGAAGAAAGCTTTTTGCTAACAGCTTGCTCATAAGTCCTTGATTTGTATTGGCCCTGATCCTAATCCCGACGGAACACGCCTTGATCGTGAAGCATTCTACTCAGCGACAGACCTGCATGAGGCTCGATTTGGGTTTTCATATAAGAACGTTGATACCTGGTTTAGGTCGGTCGCGAGGGCTTCCAATGTTATGATTACCTACTTGAAGAGATGACCGGGCATTCACTGTCCGGTTTCTGTTTTAAGAGCCGTTTTTACTCTGTGTTGTTGCATGTATCAGCGGCCTGTCATCAGCTGTCTTTGCGCAGACTACATGCTAGCGAAGTAAGCTTTTTCTAAATTATCTGATGTATTTACGCTAACAAGTCGATCACGTGCGGTTAACTTCTTTAAAACTCTCCGGATTCAAATCTTTTGTTGATCCGACCAATTTCCAGGTTCCCGGTCAGCTGGTGGGCGTGGTTGGGCCAAACGGTTGCGGTAAGTCCAACATCATCGACGCGGTTCGATGGGTGCTTGGTGAATCCAAGGCCTCTGAGCTGCGTGGTGAATCCATGCAGGACGTTATTTTTAATGGAACCACGAGCCGCAAGCCTGCGGGCCGCGCATCGGTTGAGCTTTTATTTGACAACAGCTTGGGTAAGGCAGCAGGACAGTGGAGTACGTTTGCTGAAATTTCAGTAAAACGCACGCTCACACGTGACGGAACCTCGACCTATTACATCAATAATCAAGCGGTACGTAGACGCGACGTACAAGATATTTTTCTGGGTACCGGTTTAGGACCGCGCGCCTACGCCATCATCGGCCAGGGCATGATTTCGCGCATCATTGAATCGCGTCCTGAAGAGCTG
>CAINAY010000056.1 GCA_903846425.1 uncultured Noviherbaspirillum sp. | reverse complement strand
ATAAATGCTAACATTTGGCCATTAACCGCCTAATTATGGGGAGACGCCATGAATGACCAGTCCGAGTTGTCGGCCATCCAACTCAATCAACAATATTTGGGGAATGGGACTTCTCCCAGCCTGCCATCTATTCCGGTATTCAAGACGCTGGCTGAAGAAAGGCTACATCGCAAGCAAAAGCTAGCGGGTGCGTTTCGGCTGTTCTCTCGTTTTGGCTTTGATGAAGGAGTGGCCGGTCATATTACTGCGCGTGATCCTGAATTTACTGATTCGTTTTGGGTTAATCCTTACGGTGTTCACTTCAGTCAGGTCAAGGTGTCGAATCTGATTCGCGTTGATCACGAAGGTAATGTGGTTGAGGGTGATTACCCGGTGAACTGTGCCGCCTTTGCGATTCATGCCGCGGTTCATACCTTGCGCCCTGATGTGAATGCAGCTGCTCATACGCACTCACCGTATGGCCGAGCTTGGTCAGCACTAGGCCGCACCTTAGATTGCATCACTCAAGATGCCTGCGCTTTTTATAATGATCATGCCGTGTATGAAAATTTTGGTGGCGTTGCGGTTGAAGTCGATGAGGGCGTTCGCATCGCTCAAGCCTTGGGTCAGCACAAGGCCGCAATTTTGCAGAACCACGGAATTATCACTGCGGGTCAAACCGTTGATGCTGCTGCCTGGTGGTACATCTGTCTTGAGCGTAGCTGCCAAGTGCAGTTGTTGGCCGAAGCGGCGTCGCATGGCAAGCCACTTAAAACTATATCCCCTGAGTCGGCTCGTCAAACCTACGACATCGTCGGCTCTCCCTATGCCGGTTGGTTCCAGTTCCAGCCTTTGTATGCGCGCATACTGAAAGAGCAGCCAGATTTCTTGGATTGATCTCACTTGCAAAGCTACTATCGTTTGTATTAGCAGCTTTGCATTTGCTAAGGCCAGACTTCTGCTATTGCGAAGTTAATTATTCGTTCAGCGTGCGATGGGTAGCAGGCTAGATTGATAAAATGTAATGCTAAAAGTAAGCGAGCACGAAACGTGTTCGCGATGCTTGGCAACTTTGGCAAAACGACGATTCATGGCAACCACACCGCTTAGCAGGCCTTCCGAGACTTTTGATTACGTCATTGTGGGGGCCGGTGCCGCTGGAGCCATTCTGGCCAACCGCCTAAGCGAAGATACAAACACCACCGTGTGTTTGCTCGAGGCTGGTCCAAGTGACTGGCATCCTTGGCTACATATTCCTGCCGGTTTCGTCAAAGTTCTGTTTGATCCTCAATTCACCTGGCAATTTTCATCCGAACCTAATTCACAAACCATGGGTCGGCGCGTGCCTTTGCCGCAGGGGCGTGTTCTCGGTGGTTCGAGCTCTATCAATGGTTTGGTGTACAACCGCGGTCAGCGTGAAGACTACGATGAGTGGGCAGCGCTAGGTAATCGTGGCTGGAGCTATGCGGATGTTTTACCTTACTTTAAACAGAGCGAGCAGTATGCGTTGGGCGACGCTACGTTTCGCGGTCGTGATGGATTACTGCCGGTAAGTGATATTGATTGGCAACATCCTATCAACGATGCGTTCATCGCCGGTGCGCAAGGTCTGGGAATTCCTCGCAATGATGATTACAACGGTGCCTCGCAAGCAGGCGTAGGATTTTTTCAGCGCACGATTCATCAAGGCTGGCGCATGAGCACATCGCGCACTTTTCTTAAGCCAGTTAAATCTCGCAATAATTTGGCTATTCGAACTCATGCACGAGTTACTCGTATTGTGATGGATGGAGGGCGCGCAACGGGCGTGCAGTATGTACGTGGTACTTCCTCTGCCGATTTGCGTGAAGTCCATGCGCGTCGCGAAGTAATTATATGCGCGGGTGCGATTAATACACCTAGGTTGTTACAGCTTTCAGGTATTGGCGATGCTGAATTTTTGCAATCTAAAGGAATACGCGTTAATCGCCACTTGCCGGGGGTGGGGCAGAATCTCTCAGATCATTTTTCTATACGATTGGTCGCGCGTGCGAAGAATGCTCGCACGATGAATGAAATGTCGCGCGGTTTACATTTAGTCGGACAGGTGTCGCGTTGGCTGGTGGGTAAGCCCAGCATACTGGCGTTGAGCCCCTCATTGATTCATTTTTTCTGTAATTCACTTGGCGATGCGAGTCGCCCCGATTTACAAGGTGTGTTTTCACCAGCGAGTTATCGCGAAGGTTACGTTGGTATGTTGGATACGTATCCCGGTATGACGTGTGGGGTATGGCAGCATAGGCCAGAGAGTCGGGGTAATGTGCAGCTGCGTAGTTCAGATCCGTTTGACGATCCTTTGATACAACCTAACTACCTTAGTCACGAACGTGATCAGCAGACCTTGATTCGTGGGGTGCGCCTAGCGCGCCGTTTGTTGCAAACGCCTGAGTTAGCACCGTATGTGCAGTCGGAATCGATGCCGGGTAGTGATAAGACCACTGACGATGAATTGTTAAGTTTCATACGACAGTACGGTGTCTCTTCATATCATCTGAATGGTACGGCACGTATGGGTAGGGCCGATGATAGCGGTGCAGTGGTTGATGATGAATGTCGCGTGCATGGAATTCAAAATTTACGCATCGCTGATTCATCCGTGATGCCCACCATACCCTCGGCAAATATTTGTGCAGCTACGATGATGATTGCCGAAAAAGCCGCCGATCTGATACGAGGACGTGCACCCTTTAGCACCCACTAATTTATAACAATAATAAAAATCATGGAAAACCCATCGTTTGATTACGTCATCGTCGGAGCAGGTGCTGCAGGTTGTGTATTGGCGCATCGTTTATGTGAGGATGGCCGCTATAGTGTTTGTCTGCTAGAAGCAGGGCCATCGGATCTGCATCCGTTTATTCATATTCCCGCGGGCTTCATTTATGTGGGTCACAATCCTAACTACACGTGGGATTTTTCAACGGAGCCTTCCGAAGGTTCAGCGGGTCGACGTGTGACGACGCGTATGGGTCGCACTCTGGGTGGGTCGAGTTCGATTAATGGTTTTAACTACACCCGTGGTCAGCCTGAAGATTTTGATCAATGGGCCGCGCTAGGTAATCCAGGCTGGCGTTATCAAGACATCCTGCCGTATTTCAAACGTTCTGAACGATTTTTAGGTAAGGGCGATTCTAGCGTTCGTGGTCGTGATGGTTTGTTACCCATTAGCGATTGTGATTGGCGTCACCCATTGTGCGATGCCTTCATTGAGTCTGCAGGTCAGTATGGTTTGCCTACGCATGTGGATTACAACCGCGGCGATCAGACTGGAGCAGGTTACTACCAGCGTTGGATACACAAAGGTCGACGCTTTAGTGCGGCGACAGCATTTCTTAATCCCGCGAAGGCCACAGGTCGTTTGACGATTAAGACCAATGCGCATGTAAACAAGATACTGTTTGAAGGCAAGCGCGCAGTCGGTGTGAGCTATCAACACGAACGTGGCGGCGCTGCGCATACGGTGCACGCTAAGCGTGAATTAATACTTTCAGCAGGTGCCGCGAATACGCCCAAGATTTTGAAACTCTCTGGTGTAGGTCCGGTTGATGAATTACAAAAATTCGGTATACCGGTAGTCCATGCATCGGAACAAGTTGGTGAGAATTTTCAAGATCACTACATGATTCGCACTATTTTGCGCGTGAAATGTGTGACCACTATTAATCACACTGCGCGTGGGATTCGATTAATTGGTGAAGTTGCTAAATGGTTGATGGGTAAGCCGAGTGTGATTACGATTAGTCCTTCGGTGGCGTTTGCGTTTACCAAATCACGTCCTGAGCTGGCCTTGAATGATCTGCAATTTCATTTTTCACCGGGTAGTTATGCATCAGGTGTGGCGGGTCAGCTGGATAATTTTCCTGGCATGACTTTGGGTTTTTATCAGTTACGTCCAACAAGTACAGGGCAGGTTAGTTTATGTTCGCGCGATCCGTTTGATTTGCCACTGGTACAGCCTAACTATTTACAAAGTTCGGAAGATCAGCAAGTCGCTATCGATGGGTTGAGACTGTCTCGACACCTAATGCATAGCACGCCGCTAATGCCTTACATTGAGCGCGATGAATTTCCACCGCCGAGCGCAGAGAGTGACTCTGAATTGCTCGATTGCGCACGTCAGCGTGGAACAACTGGTTGGCACTTTGTTGGTACCTGCAGTATGGGTAAGGTAGTCGATGCCGATCTGCGGTTCAAAGGTATTGATGGATTGCGCATTGTGGACGCCTCCGTCATGCCGACTATGCCTTCCGGGAATACAGGTGCACCGACCATGATGGTGGCTGAAAAAGCGGCGGATCTTATTTTAGGTAAAGCGCCTTTGGCTGCTTAGATTAGCGGTTGTTTGGCGAAAGTAGGGTGGGTGCATTTTTTGTGGCAGACTACTAAGGCGATTTAATCACCTCTGTAGTTTGTACCGCCTCGATGAAACTTTCTGATCTCAGTCTAGATACATTGCTAAAGCAAGAGCCAGGTGTCTTGTATGAACAAGCGCTACGCTGGCGACATGGCGATGGGCTGGTCACAGATTTGCATAGCGCCCGACGCGTATTTGGATTTCTTGCGTTGTGTCGTCACTCTGGAGCGCGCTATCAGCTAGGTGTGATGAACTTGCGCGGTGAAGCAGGTGTAAAAGATAAAGTACGTGCCTTGATGTGGTTTAGGTTGGCGCAAGGTCGTGATGAGCCACGGGCAGCTTCGCAAATCACGATGTTGAGTGAGGAATTAACGGGCTTAGATGCGCGTCGCGCACTAAAAATGATGGTCGAAGTGAAGAAAGCAGTGAACTTGCTCTTGGCAGCACGTAATCCCGACGATGAAGGTACTGTTCCAGCGATGGCAGCGCTAGGTGCGCAGCTGCTTGCAGGAGTGGATGTTGATCAGGATACCAGCATGGCGCTGGAGTGGTTGCAGCGTGCTACGCAACTAAATAATTCCGATGCACAGTATCACTTAGGGTTGGCGTATGCCACGGCTAACGGCGTACGAAAAAATACAACTGAAGCTGTTCTATTACTTCAGCTGTCATCAGAACAATATCATCGCGAAGCACGTTATCACTGGGCTAAATTACTTGAGCAACATCCCAAGCTAATACAAGCTAAGGGTCAAGTCAGGCATTTGTATGAATCTTCCGCGAAGCTCGGATATGCACCCGCACAGTTGAGGTTAGGTTATTTACTGCGAGGCGAGTGGATAGCGCCGCCACAAAATGTACTTGCTGACGAACCAATAACGATTCATAAAAAAACAGCGTTTAAACGACATAACGATCCTGATTTAATCAGCGCCCTAAAGTATTTCACAAGGGCAGCTGAGCAGGGTAATGCCGATGCACAGTTTGAAGTGGGCCAGATGTATGCACAGGGTCTCGGTACGGCTCAACTCTTCGAAGAGGCTTTACGCTGGTATGAATTATCGGCGCGACAAGGCCATGCGAAAGCACAATTTAATATCGCTTTTCTGTATGCCTACGGGCAGGGTGTTGATCAGGATATGCTGAAAGCTTACGAGTGGTATCGCATTAGCCACTTGTGCGCTTATCCTCTGGCAAAAAAACCGATGGAATATACCGCCAAAAAATTAAGCTTAGGCGAGATTGAAATGGCTGATTGGCGAGTTGATAGTTTCATTTATAACTTAACAGAGCGTAAAGATAACTAACCCTAATTCGGAGATTGATGATGCGCGTTTTTTTATTCAGCTTGATGATGACGATGTGTAGTTGGCCCGTACATGCAGCGTTAAGTATTTTGGTTGAAACGCGTGATGGCATTTTGTATATCGACAAAGAAGCTGCAGAAAAACAAGGCAACATTCTGCGGGTTATGAGTACTCAAGATTTTCATAAACCCCAAACATTGAATAGTCATGAGTATCTCAGCGCCAAAGCTTGGTATGACGTCGATTGTGATGGAAAGAAAATTCGCCAAGTTAGCTTGGAGATTTTCCCTGAAAATATGGCTATGGGCCCAACATTGCATAAAGAGTCAGAAGCTCAGGCGTGGCTTGCATCAGATCAGAGTCGAAGGCACGAGGCCATCTGGAAAGGCATTTGCGCTCAACGCTGATTAAAATCAAATTGAGCGGTAGTTTGTGCTTTATTCAATCGATCAAAGGTAAGGCTTATGTGTTCTGCTGAGTGGGTGTGTGAGTTCCATCGATAGTCGCCTCAATGGGCGGTATTCAGCCAAAATAAACTTAATAAAAATCGTGAACTACCTGATCGATGAAACTATCAATTAAACACATGCTCTGAACGCAGGTCCGCGAGCGATTGGCCATGCCGATCAGCAAGCAGCCTGTGGACCATCCACCAGTAATTGATAAGAGGAAAATCATGAAAACCTGCCTGATCCTTATGGCGTTCCTGTCGCTTGCGGCTTGCAGCCATTTACCCGCAAATACGTCCGCACAATCCAGTGCGGTTGTGCATCCCGACGTCTTTCATTCCTACATTGATTGATGTTTTTAAACTAAGTACCCGACCACCGGTTGACGCGCTTGCGCGTTCGTCCGGTCGGTCATCGACTTTTATTTACGGATTGCAAAAGTTCTTCAGGTAAAAAGTTCTTCAGGTAAAATCTGAACGGTCGTGCTTAAAAAGAAGACTGAACGGAGACTGCATGGATCTGAATTACGCGCCAGATGATTTAGCCTTTCGCGACACGGTACGTTCGTGGATAGCCGCTAATCTTCCCAAAGACTTGCAGCATAAGGTCTTGAATCACAAACGCTTACAGCGCGAAGACTATGCGCGCTGGCACAAGATTGTTTACCAGCAGGGTTGGGTTGCTCCCGCCTGGCCGGTAGAACATGGCGGCACGGGCTGGACCAAGGTTCAACAGCATATTTGGGAAGAAGAGTGCGCTCGCGCTGGCTCGCCGCCGATTCTTGCTTTTGGTGTGAATATGGTCGGGCCGGTGATCATTGCCTTTGGTAACGAAGCGCAGAAGCAGCACTATCTGCCACGTATTCTTGCGTGCGATGACTGGTGGTGCCAAGGCTATTCTGAGCCTGGCTCGGGATCGGATTTGGCTTCGCTAAAAACTCGCGCAGAAAACAAAGGCGATCACTACATCGTCAATGGCCAAAAAACGTGGACCACATTGGCTCAGTATGCGGACATGATGTTTTGTTTAGTTAGAACCGATACCGGCGTGCGAAAGCAAGAAGGTATTTCGTTTCTGCTGATCGACATGAAGACGCCGGGTATCACTGTGCGTCCTATCATTACCCTCGACGAAGATCACGAAGTGAATGAAGTCTTCTTCGACAATGTGCATGTACCCGCACAAAATCTCGTTGGAGAAGAAAATCGCGGCTGGACCTACGCGAAATATTTGCTTGGCCATGAACGCACAAACATTGCTGCGGTCGGACGCTCTAAACGCGAACTGATGTTCATTAAGCGACTCGCAACGCGCATGCAAAAAAATGGACAACCATTACTTCACGACCCTGTCTACGCCCACAAAGTGGCAGTACTCGAGATGGACTTGATGGCATTGGAAGTCACCGTGCTGAGGGTGATTTATCAAGAGGCCAAGCAGCGTGCTCCCGGCCCTGAAGCATCCATGCTAAAAATCAAAGGCACCGAGATACAGCAACGTCTGACTGAGTTGATGGTTGAGGCAGCCGGTCCTATGAGTTTGCCGTTTGATCCAACCTATCTGGAAGGTGAATCTGAACACAGCATGGCGCTGGATGACGATGCAGCTCCGTTGATGCCGTATTACTTTAACTATCGTAAGACGACGATCTACGGTGGTTCAAATGAAATTCAGCGCAATATCATTACCCAGATGATTCTGGGTTTGTAGAGCGACTATTCAAGGAGATAACTATGGACTTTGATTTGTCGCCTGAGCAGCAGCAGCTTTCAGATGCGATTACCCGCTGGGCTGAAAAAGATTACGGCTTTGAGACACGTAAAAAAATTATTCACTCACAGAGTGGCCATTCTGACGCTGCGTGGAATGCACTGGCCGAGTTAGGTGTACTCGCTTTGCCTGTGCCCGCTGACCATGATGGATTTGATGGTACAGCGATTGATCAGATGGTGGTCATGCAGGCATTGGGTCGTGCGTTAATTGTTGAACCTGTGTTTGCTACTTTGCTAGGTATCGAGTTTTTAAAACTCGCAACTGGACAAGGTGCATTACTGGCTAAAGTAGCCAGTGGTGAAATAAAGCTCGCGTGCGCGTTAAGCGAACGGCAGTCACGTCATGAGTTGCACAACATTAGTTTGAACGCTACTCGACAAGGCGATGGTTGGCTGTTGGATGGTGAAAAGGTGAATGTGCTGCACGCAGGCCAAGCCGATTATTTAATTGTGTCAGCACGTAGTCGTGGTGATGCGCGAGACACAAATGGAATTTCTTTATTTTTGGTGCCCGTGGATAGCGCTGGTGTGACTTTGCATGAGAGTCGCAATAACGATGGCATGCGTAGCGCGACCGTTCAATGTAAACAGGTTCATGTGTCAGGTTCAGCATTGTTGGGTAAAGAATCAGAAGGCTGGGATGTGCTGGATGCAGCCGCTGATCATGGTGTGAGTTTGTTGTGTTCTGAAGCGCTGGGCGTGATGGAAGCCTTGCAAGCAGCGACCTTAGAGTACATTCGCACACGTCAGCAATTCGGCGTACCGATTGGTAAATTTCAAGTGCTGCAGCATCGCATGGCCGATATGTTCATGCAGCTGGAACAAGCGCGTTCTATGACAATGCTTGCTGCAGTAAAAGTCGCTTCAACCGATGTGGCTGAGCGTCGTCGTGTGGTGTCAGCGGCGAAAGCGCGGGTCGGCGAGGCGATGAAATTCATTGGCCAACAAGCGGTGCAGCTGCATGGTGGCATGGGCGTTACGAATGAAATGCCCGCTGCGCATTATTTCAAACGACTCTCAACGATTGAACTGACCTTGGGTGATACCGATCATCATCTGGCGCGATTTATTGCTCAACCTGGCTTTGCCAGTGTGGCTTAATTTTTCAGGAAATTTTCATGCGCAAATTTGCCACCGTAGCTGACCTTCAAGCAGAAGTAGGAAATGAAATTGCTGTTTCCGAATGGATGATGATCTCGCAAGAGCGAGTCAATCAATTCGCCACAGCGACTGATGATCCACAATGGATACATGTGGATGTAGAGCGTGCAAAACGCGAATCACCTTTTGGTGGAACGATCGCTCATGGCTACATGACACTCTCACTGATTCCTGCGTTGTTTGAAGCGGTAGTTGATCTACCACCAGGAAAAATGAGTATTAACTATGGCTTGAATAAAGTTCGCTTTCCATCACCCATGCTCGTGGGAGGACGATTGCGCGGACGGTTTAAGCTGTTAGTTGTTGAGCCTATGGATGGCTGCGTACAGAGTATTTGGCAGATGACAATAGAACGCGAAGGATCTGACAAGCCTGTGTGCGTTGCTGAGTCAGTGCTCAGAAAATATTTCTAAGCTAGGTGCAAACATCAAAAGTGTTGGAGCTTTCAACGCTATCAACGCTTTTGATATTGAGTCGCACCAAACATCATTTCCCGAGCTTTATCATCGACTAGCGGTTTGCGCAGATGCGTAAGCACTTCAACCCCGCGTTGAACAGCTGGGCGCGCAGCAATCTCATCATGCCAACGCTTGGCGTGAGGATAATCATCCCAATCAATACCTTGATTTTTCCATGATCGTGTCCACGGAAAGCACGCTATGTCGGCGATAGTGTAGTCTTCGCCAGCGATATAGGCATGTTTAGCTAACTGTCTATCCATGACGCCATACAGTCGTTTGGCTTCATTGGTGTAGCGATTCACAGCGTAGTCGATTTTCTCGGGTGCATAGATACGAAAATGATGTGCCTGACCCAGCATAGGACCCAATCCACCCATCTGAAACATGAGCCACTGCAAGACAGTGAACTTTTCTGTGTCAGTTTTACCTAAAAATTTATCTACTTTACTAGCGAGATAAATCAGAATCGCTCCTGATTCAAATACTGAAAATGGTTTGCCATCGGGACCATCAGGGTCAACGATAGCGGGAATTTTATTATTCGGAGAGATCGCCAAAAATTCTGGTTTGAATTGATCGCCTTCACCGATGTCGACGTTGTGTGCACGATAGGGCAGTCCGCACTCTTCGAGCATGATGTGAACTTTGTGGCCATTCGGTGTGGCCATAGAGTAGACGTCGATCATCGTAAGATTCTCCAATAAATAAGCGCCGGGTTACCCCGGCGCTTTGTTACTTAAACAAAGCACGCAAACAAAGTGCTTAATTATGAGCGTGTAATGGGTAGATCGAGTGATTCACCTGGCAAGCTAGCGTATTTCGACAATTCAATTTTTGCAATTGCGTTACGGTGCACTTCATCCGGGCCATCAGCAATACGCAGGGTACGGTTATGCGCCCATAATTGCGCCACGGCGAAATCGTCCGACACACCGCCACCGCCATGCGCCTGGATCGACCAGTCGATGATTTGTTGTGCCATGACTGGTGCGAGAACTTTGATCATAGCGATCTCGCTCTTCGCCACTTTATTGCCAACGGTATCCATCATGTAGGCTGCTTTGAGCACTAATAAGCGAGCACTATCAATCATGATGCGTGACTCAGCGATACGTTCACGCCAGACACCTTGCTCAGATACTTTTTTACCAAACGCGACACGTGAATCAATGCGTCTGCACATGAGTTCCAGTGCGCGTTCTGCAGTACCAATAGCGCGCATGCAGTGGTGAATACGGCCAGGGCCAAGACGACCTTGAGCGATTTCAAAACCGCGGCCTTCACCTAACAATATATTCGATACAGGTACACGCACGTTTTCAAATTTAACTTCGCAATGGCCGTGTGGCGCATCATCGTAACCAAACACAGACAATGGACGAACAACGGTTACGCCTTTGGTGTCAGCAGGAACTAAGATCATCGATTGTTGCGAGTGACGTGGTGCATCGCCATCTGTTTTACCCATCAAGATATAAATCTTGCAGCGTGGATCGCCCGCGCCTGAGGTCCACCATTTCGTGCCGTTGATGACATACTCATTACCGTCACGCTCAATGCGGGTAGCGATGTTGGTGGCATCCGATGAAGCGACATCAGGTTCTGTCATTGCGAATGCAGAACGCATTTCACCGCGTAGCAAAGGCTCTAGCCATTGTTTTTTGTGCTCTTCTGAACCATAGCGCTCGATGGTTTCCATGTTGCCGGTATCAGGTGCGGAACAATTGAATACTTCAGGTGCCCATGTGATGCGGCCCATGATTTCGCACAGTGGTGCGTAGTCTAGATTCGACAAACCTTCAGGTGCACGATGCGATTTAGGTAGGAATAAATTCCATAAGCCACGTTCACGAGCAATCGGTTTCAGTTCTTCCACAATCTTGGTAGGGATCCAGCGATTACCTTTTTCACGACCATTGCGATCGACTTCGTCTTTGTACGTGCGCTCATTCGGATAAATAAATTCATCCATAAACTGATTCAGTTTTTCGCGCAGCTCCATGCAGCGTGGTGAGTATTCGAAATCCATAGGGTGTCCTCGCTTGTTATTGTGGGTGAATTATGAGTGGTTAGAGGCTTTTTTGTCCTGAAGCGTATTGCCAGCCCATGATTGCCATGGGTTTGGCGGCTTGACCGCTTTTAAGTGCTTGCTCGCTGCTGGCCGTGCCATCCTGGTAGCGCTTCATGATGCCTTGCAAAATACCCGCCATGCGGAACATGTTGTAAGCGAGGTAAAAACGGAAATCATCTTTGTTAATGCTAATGCCAGTACGCTCGCTGTAACGTGCGATGTAATCATCTCGACTTGGAATGCCGAGTGCTTTCAGATCGAGGCCACCAATACCGCGGAATAAATCGGGTTCGACATGCCAGCTCATGCAGTGATAGGAAAAATCAGCTAGTGGATGTCCCAGTGTCGATAATTCCCAATCAAGCACAGCAAGTATGCGCGGCTCGGTAGGATGAAAAATCATATTGTCGAGACGATAGTCGCCGTGAACAATGGTCGTGATCTCACCTGCAGGAATATTTTTTGGAAGCCACTCGATTAAGTGCTCCATCTCAGGGATGTGTTCGGTCTCAGCGGCTTTGTATTGACGTATCCAGCGATCGATCTGACGTCCAAAATAATTACCGGGCTTACCAAAACTTTCTAGATCTAGTTTTTTGTAATCCAAGCTATGCAGTTGAGCGATGACGCGGTTCATCTCGTCATAGTGTGCCGCACGCTGTTCATTGCTCATGCCAGGCAATGATTGATCCCAGAGTACGCGACCATCAACGCATTCCATGATGTAGAAGGCACGACCAATGACGGATTCATCTTCGCACAACGTATATTGTTTGGGAGCAGGGAAGCCGGCTTTAGACAGCGCATCCATCACACGGTATTCGCGATTGATCGCATGTGCGGAAGGCAGCAGCTTGGCTGCCGGCGCGGGCTTAGTGCGTAACACATAACGCTGATTGCCCGAGGTGAGTCTGAACGTTGGGTTCGATTGACCACCTTTAAATTGTTCTATGCTGAGATCGCCACTAAAATTATCGACATGCTCACTCATGTACGCTGACAAAGCGTCTAAGTCGACTTTCAACCGTTCGGCGACGGGCTTAGTGCCCATGAATTCTTCGTACATTACTTCTATCCTCGCTACTTTTTATTATGGGGGTTAGTTTACTGGGCCAAGCTTACAAGCCACGAACTTTCTTGTATTGCTCAAACAGGGCTTCCATGGTGGTTCCGCGCGATTCATGTTGAAGCTCGGAAGGTGGTGAATAATTCATCAATCGCACCACCCAGTCCATCCGCGATTCACCCACATCGAGAGCATTAATGCAGCCGGCTGTTTGGGCTAGATTCCCTAGAAACAGTCGTTGCCCTGTTAGAGCATACGACAAGATGGCGCGGTTCACGCCACCATGCAGCACCATCAGTACCGTATCCCACTCAGAATCAGAGCGTAATGT
>CAINAY010000055.1 GCA_903846425.1 uncultured Noviherbaspirillum sp. | reverse complement strand
CTCTGCTGCCAGTATTGGTCTGGGCTACAGCCCAACGGACTACTGGTTTACCGAGGTCTATTTTAAGTATGCGCGTGGTAACGGCGGCCCTACCACCTTCGATGCCACCGAATGGGAGAATCGATTTCAATTAACCGACACGGGTAAATATCCTGTAGACGTAGGATTCTTGCTTGAGTTTGAACGTCCACAAAATAGAAGCGAAGGCTATGAAGTGAAATGGGGTCCTTTGTTTCAAGCGGACATAGACAAGACCACCTGGAATGCCAATTTTCTGATCAAACGCAATTACTATGCTGACGAACCTAGCCGTGCAACGGCTTACTACCAAGTCCAAGGCAGGTATCGCTATCGTCGCGAATTCGAATTCGGTTTTCAAGGCTTTGGAGACCTAGGTTACTGGGATAGTTGGTACGCCACGCGGGATCAAGGTCATCGTTTTGGACCTGCAATATTTGGAAAATTTCCGCTGGGTGGAAGACAAGCATTCAAGTACAACGCGGCTTACCTTGTTGGTAAAAACTCTATCAATGGTGAAGGCGTCCGCGGCAATACCTTACGTATGCAACTGGAATACGAATTCTGATTTTTTTTAAAACCCTCCTTGGTTTCACGCCCTGCTAGTCAGGGCTTTTTTTTGGCGCAATCGCTCAGCGTTAAGATCGTCGCATCAGAGTAAAATATTGGCTATCCGCAACTTTGCTCACTGGAGATTCGCATGACACTGTCGCTTACTCAGCCTAATCGCCGTACATTCCTAAAACAATCCGCTGCACTGACTGGCGCTTTTGTGCTTGGTGTGCAAGGCTCAGCTGCGGCCGCAGATGGCAATGCTCCCGAAGTTACTCATTGGGTCGTGATACATGCCGACGATACGGTGGTTATACGCATCGCGCGATCCGAATTAGGTCAAGGCACGTTCACTGGATTGGCACAACTGGTTGCTGAAGAGCTCGAGTGCGATTGGAGCAAGGTAAAACCTGAATACGCCGATGTGAGCATGCACATGCGTCGTAATCGCATCTTTAAAGATATGTCGACGGGTGGTAGCCGCGGCATCCGCGATTCAAACGAATACGTTCGTAAAGGTGGTGCTGCTGCACGTGAAATGTTGATTAGCGCCGCAGCACAATTATGGAATGTGCCTGCTTCAGAATGTAGCGCTAAAAAGTATCGTTACGCACCCTTCAGGAAAACGCGCTAGTTACGGCGAACTCGCTCAACTCGCCAGCACGCTGCCCGTTCCAGAAAATCCACTATTAAAAAATCCAAAAGATTGGACGATTGCAGGTACCTCACCGGCACGTTTTGATATTCCAGCCAAGGTGAACGGTTCGCAAATTTATGCAGCGGATGTTCGTTTGCCAGGCATGCTGCATGCATCGATTATTCAAAGCCCCGTTTTTGGTGGCTTTGTAAAACGCGTCGATGATGCAAAAGCTAAAGCGATGCCTGGCGTAAAACACGTTATTGCAACTGAAGAATGGGTTGCCGTACTTGCCACCAATTGGTGGCAAGCCAATCAAGCTGTCAAAGCCCTGAAAATTGACTGGGAAAACGGTAGCAAGGGCGATGTCTCAAGCGCGAGCATTATGCAAAGTCTGCGCGAAGGTATTGCTGTTACCAATGCACCCGTTGCACGCAAAGATGGTGATTCAACCCAAGCACTGGCCAATGCGCACACAGTGCTTGAAGCGGAATATCACACCGGCTTTGTAAATCACGCAACGATGGAACCACAAACGGCCGCAGCGCTATTTACGCCCGAAAGCCTCGAGGTGTGGGTGGGCACACAAAATGGTGAAGCCTCGATTGCTGCGGCGTCAGCGGTGTCTGGCCTTGCACTCGATAAAGTTCAAATTCATAAAATGCATGCAGGTGGCGCGTTTGGACGCCGTGGACCACACCAGGACTTCACCAAACAAGCAGTGAAAATTGCGATGGCTGTTCCTGGCACGCCTATACGACTGCAATGGTCACGCGAAGAAGATATTCGACAAGGACGCTATCGTCCGGTGTCACTCGTCAAGCTACGCGGAGGATTGGATAAAGACGGCAATTGGTTAGGTTGGGAAGTGAAACAATCGGATCAATCCATTGCACTCAATGTTTTTCCACAATTCGTTAAAGATGGCATTGATCAAATCAACACGCGCGTCTTTCGTGACAACCCCTATGCAGTGCCAAACTTTACCAATGAATACGTGCTGAAAGAATTTCACGTGCCTCCAGGATTTTGGCGCGCGGTAGCTCACACCAACAATCCTTTTTACCGTGAATGCTTTATTGATGAGTTAGCGCATGCAGCCGGTAAAGATCCGTATCAATTCCGCCGCCCTCTGCTGGAAGGAAAAAAAGATCAAGCCGTACTAGATGCCGCTGCCAAAGCCATAGGCTGGGACAAACCGGCTCGCAAAGGCATACACCGAGGTATCGCGGTGGTGGACTCGTATGGAAGCTTTACCGCTGCTGCAGTTGAACTCTCGGTTAGCAAAGGAAACGTTATCGATGTCAAGCGCGTTGCAGTCGCCATTGATTGTGGCCATGTCGTTCATCCTGATGCCGTAAAAGCGCAGATTGAAGGTGGCGTTATCTGGGGATTGTCTGCCTTAATGTTTGAAGACATCACGATTGAAAAAGGGGCCGTCAAACAAAGTAATTTTGGTGACTATCCCTTGGCCCGTATCAGCCACGCACCGCAAGTACTCAGCGTGTTGGTGCCGAGCGGTGGCTTCTGGGGCGGTGTAGGTGAGCCACCCATCGGCGGCGTAATACCGGCCATGATGAATGCCTTATTCAGCGCTACTGGTAAACGTATACGTTCCCTGCCGCTGAAGCATCATGGTTTCCGCTACAAGACCTGATCTACGCTATTTAGCGCGCCATAAAAAATTTAACGGCTACGTGTGAGATAACGAAAATCATCGGCATAATCGCCAAATTTTTCACTCGCACGGAGCCGCTGACTGGCTGTGGTTCGTTGATGCAAGCCGGCTAAATTGATACACGCCTCATCAATCACCTTACGTTGCATGTTTGCCTGCTTAGGATCTTCTGGATTAAGTAGTTGCTCTATGAGCTGCGTTAATTCAGCTTCAGCATCCGATTGATTCAAACGCTGCTGCCTGATTTTTTCAAGTGCTGCGATGATTTTTTGCTGACGCAACTGGCGCCTTTCCCAGCTGATGCGAGGATCCCAGGAAGAATGAACGATCGCTTGCTGAATAAATTTTTTCTGATCATTATTTAAACGGCCATAAAACGATTCTGCTCTGCGCAACCAATCGTCATAACGAAGATCGTGAATTTTTTCAAGATCGGCCTCGAGCCATTTTGCTTTCCAGTCCTTATCCTCTTGGGTAAATTTTTTGCGCAGATACTGAATTTCTTCCGGACCTAACTGGTGAGCCAATCTAGCCCAGACCGGCACACTCTGACGTGCCAGAAGGTCGAATTTTTCCCGGAACACTTGAATGTTGTCACAGGCCTCTGCCGAGCTAAGCTCTCCACCCAAACGCGCACCAAGCCCACTGACTAGCCTTGCGTACTCTGGAAGTTGAGTTTGTCTGTGCCATGCGTGCAAGGCTTTCAGATCCGATTTAAACTGGCGAGACTTATCAGAACTCAAATCAAGATAGTGATCAACCCACCAATACCCGAGATGATCTACTTGATCGTAACCAAGACGAACCGCGCTGCAGCCTGTAAACAGGACTGCAATCAATATCGCTTGTAAAAAGCG
>CAINAY010000054.1 GCA_903846425.1 uncultured Noviherbaspirillum sp. | reverse complement strand
GAATCCTGCTTTTTGCAGCGTTTGCGTAACGCGAATAGCGTTCGCTGAAACATCATCGAGTTGAATGCCGTGTTCTTTCGGCCCAAATATTTTTGGTTGCACGCTTGCTGTTTGGCCGGCGCCTCCACCCAACATTCGGCGGATGAATTTCTTAATCATCGAATAGCTGAAGTATGGGCCAGTTGTGGCGCTCGGCGTGGGCTCGCAGGCTGGCGTTCGGGTTAGTCGCTATAGGGTGAGTTACTGCCGATAGCAAGGGGATATCGTTTTGCGAATCGCTATAAAACGTACTGCGATCGAAGCCGTCTAGGGTCTTGCCTAGCGTAGCCAACCACTCTTGAGTATTTAACACTTTGCCGCTACCAAAAGGGGGTGTTCCTATCAATCGACCCGTCACTTCTCCGCCCTCAGCTAATTCAGGCTCAGCTGCGATCAGATGTTGCACACCGAAGGCTTGCGCGATGGGTGCGGTGACGAAGCGATTGGTTGCTGTAATGATGGCGACTAAATCACCGGCCTGTTGATGCTCGGTTACGAGTGCGCGCGCTACAGGGTGAATAGCTGGCTCGATGATGTCGGTCATGAATTGTGTATGCCATTCATCGAGCTGCCGGCGCGGAAAGCGTGACAGCGTTCCGAAAGCGAATTCAAGATATTCAACCGGATTGAGCGTACCGTTTTGGTACTGCTCATAAAATACTTGATTGCGTTGAGTAAAAGATACTGGATCGACAGCGCCAGCGCGGACCAGAAATTGGCCCCACTCATAATCAGAGTCCAGAGGCAATAAGGTGTTGTCTAAATCAAAGAGTGCAAGATTCATAGGCTAGTAGTAGCTTCGCCTGATTGCAGTAATTCCCGCAACAGGGGCAGGGTGATTGGGCGCTGAGTTTCTAGTGAGTAGCGATCTAACGCATCCAGCATGGCCGATAGCGATGGCATATCTCGTCGAAAGTGCGTCAGTAAGTAGGGTAACACGCCGGGCGAAAGTGACAATCCACGCGACTCCGCAGATTTCGAGAGGGCATCGAGTTTTTCTTCGTCGGATAGGCCATGCAGCTCATAAATTAAACCCCAGCCCAGACGAGTGCGCAAATCTTCGCGGAGTTTTAATTGGGCTGGTGCTTGATTTGCACTAGCGATCCATGATCCGCCCGCATCTTTAACTTGGTTGTACAGTGCAAAAGCGGCGATCTGATGTTCTTCCGATAGCTGATCGCAATTATCAACCAGATACATAGCTTGGTCCGCAGAGTATACAAATTCGCCGACAGTATGCTCAGGCGTTAACAATAGCCCATTAGTCGTCGCATGCAGTGCCTGTAACAAGTGCGATTTACCCGAACCCGCATGGCCCCAAATCGTGATCATCTGCTGTGTAACGGTAGCGGTATTCGGGGTTGCTAAGCTGTTGAGTAGTGTAAGTAACTCAGTATTTTTGCCGACAACAAAATTATCCAGAGTTTGTGGCGGGGTCGCGCCCCAATCGAGCAGCAACTGCTTCATGATTGATTATAGAAACTGCTGTTCAGATAATGGCGACGTAATCGACCAAAAACTACGGAAAGTATGGCTGAGGCGGGCAGCGCCAGTAATATGCCTGTGAAACCAAACAACTGCGCAAAGGCGAGTAAAGCGAAAATTACGGCGAGTGGATGCAGGCCGATTCGTTCGCCAACCAAGCGCGGCGTTAGATAAAAGCTTTCCAGCATTTGGCCCAGGCCATACACCACTGCAACCGCAATCAAGCCATGCCAACCATCGAAGAAAAGTATGGCCGATAAAATGGCTAGCATTAAGCCAATTCCGAATCCGACGTAGGGAATAAACACCAATAAACCGGTGATTATTCCCACGGGTACAGCGACTTCAAAACCAGCTATGGCCAAGGCAACTGAGTAGTAGGTTGCCAACAGTAGCATCACCAATAGTTGACCACGCAGATATTGAGCTAGTAGATGGTCGGTTTCGAGCGACATATCGGTGATTAGCGCAATCCATCGACGCGGGATCATCGTCGCGAATCGAGCGATCACCTGATGCCAATCCAGCAGCAGATAAAACAGCACGATGGGGATGAGCAATAATGTGGCTGCCCAGCCAATGACAGCACTACTCCCTTTTCTCAACCAGTCCAGCCAGCTAAGTCCAGTGCTGTCGAAGCTAGCGAGTTGTTGAGTTAATAGTGCTTTCAAACCTGCACTGTCGAGCGGAAGGTTGAGTCCCGTCTGCAACAGAAGCGGCCTAACAAAGCGATCAAAGGCATCGAGCAGTAAGGGTAGGCGCTGCTGCAAGGCGGGTAGCTCGGCAACCAACATCGGCACAACGATCAAAATCACTGCGGCTACTGCCAAGAGCAGAGCGATCATTACCAGCAACACCGACAGGATTCTGGGCAAACCGCGGGTAGTTAACCAATCCACGCCAGGATTGAGCATGTACCCTATGACTGCGGCTGCAACAAAAGGCGTCAGCACTGGACCAAGCAGCACTAGCAATGTAGAGAGCAATAGGCCGGCGGCGAGCCAGAGCAGCACAGGTCGCTGTTCAGGATTAGGAAATATCGTCATCGATACGGAGGTAAGACGGGCCCTTTTGGTAAAATACCTTGCATCAGGCGTCCAGTCATTTTTTCAGACGTTCATTCTACCTTTTCCTCCGCTATACACTCCATGTCCTCTAATTCCAAGGTCTCTCTGTCCTACCGTGATGCAGGTGTCGATATCGATGCCGGTGATGCACTGGTAGAAGCCATCAAACCATTTGCTAAACGCACCATGCGCGAAGGCGTATT
>CAINAY010000053.1 GCA_903846425.1 uncultured Noviherbaspirillum sp. | reverse complement strand
TCTGCCTTGAACGCACAAAGTTGCTTTCAATGAGCCAGGTGGGTAATAGATACCAGCGTGTATAACTTCACTATTGCGAGCGCTGGTCTCCGTTCCGAAGTCATCATGTTGTTCCACTATGATGACTTCGACTCCTTCACGAGCTAGCACACGGGCACAGGCTAATCCAACGACACCGGCTCCGATAATGACCGCGGTTTCTTTCATTCGTCTAATGTAGTCGACCGGGTTCGCCGTGACAGAGTTTGAATTTTTTCCCTGAGCCGCAAGGACATAAGCCAGCGGGGTCTTGCGTATCGTTATCCGCAGCTAGATCGCGTTTGCTAACAGTACTAGGACGAGCTTGTGAGATTTGTGATTCGCGCAGAGCTTTTAAGCCTGCATAAATATTCAATACATCGGTGGTTAACCGTTCAGACATTGCGATATGCTCTTCTAGCGGTATATCTCGCGCAAGTAGTGTTTCCCAGCCTTTTTCGGTTCCATACAAAAAAATAGTGGATAGCCATTGTGGATTAGCCACAGCGATATCAGACCATCCTTCTTCATCCAGACTCATGCCTTTAACAAAGCCCATGCACCACTCATCGAGAATAGGGATGGGGTTTCCATTGTTGATATTTTCCAGAAGCAGCGGCTCGTAGTATTCAGGTGCTTGGGAGAGCGTGCGGGTAATATCGTTCATGTGACGCATCAGCATGCTGAGAATACGTCCAGCTTCATCTTCAGAGCTGAAGTTAGGACTATCTTTGCCATGTTCGGTATCCCACACCCAGCGCATCCATTCACTCGGCAAGATGAGTTTTGGGGCGCAAATGAGTGCCGTTAAAAATCCATCCAGCATGGATACATTCATCGATTCATCGATGCCTTCTGCGTCTAGCAAAAAATCATCGAGTTCTTCGATTTCTTCATCGCTCAGTGGATCTTGAACCGGCAGATTACTCGCCATGACATACCCCTAAATAGGTTTTCATTTGAACTAGGTTGGTTGTAACGCACTAGCCAATAAATTGGCCTGATTTCCACTGCCCCTGTCGTTTTGGTCGTCCATCGCCATAGGTTTCAATTCCCTCGCCATGCTTGTCACCTCGTTTGAAAGCGCCTTTATAGACATCGCCATTGCGAAAGGTGTAGGTACCTTGACCATCAGGACGTCCATCGTGAAATTGACCTACGTATTTGTTACCACTTTTAAAAAGCAGCGATCCCTGACCATTGAATTTATCGTTCTTAAATTCACCTTCATACCGATCACCATTCGCATACACAAATAGACCACGGCCACTTTGCTTGTTGTCTTTGTAGGTTCCTATGTAGTTATCACCATTTGCGAAGAGATAATTACCTTGCCCTTCGTATTGTCCCTCTTGAAACTGCCCGTTGTAGATATCGCCATTCGCGTATTTAAACGTTCCTTTGCCGTGGTAGTGATTGTTTAGGAACTCACCCACGTATTCAGCGCCGTTAGCGAATTTGTAAGTGCCGACTCCGTGGTAGCAATCATCTTGCATTTGGCCTACATAGTGGTCGCCGTTGTGATAATTCAGAGTGGCTACGCCAGATGGGGCATTCATAGGAGGGGTACCTAAGGTAAACCGGCATCATACCAATCCTTGGAAGGATGGGGCGGTTACTACCCATGTGGGGCGAAGGTGTTGTGTGTTGGTTGCAGTGCAAAGGAATTTGCGATCAGACGTGGGTGAGCTATAGGTACCGATGTCTGATGCACTACATGCCTAATTCGCAAGTGTCTCTTGTGCTATATTCCAGCCCGATGAAACTTCATACAGCCCCGTTGCGTTGGATCGCCAAATTTCTGCTTGCAGCCGTATTGCTGCAAGCATTGGCACCTGCTTGGGCGGGAGCCAGCAGTAAAAGTACTGAGTCTTTACTTGAAATTTGTACTACCGCAGGTACTCATTGGATTAAGCAGGCCGCTGATAACAATGACTCATCATTACTTGATCATCAGTCGGCACATAAGCACTGCGTTTTTTGTGCATCCACTGGTGCAGCTGATTCCTTTGATGCTTCCAAACTTTTAGTTAACCACACTTCCTCTGACGTTATTTCAAAATGTGCCTTGCCTTTGGTGCGGGTATTTTCTGGACATAGCATTCTCTCGCGCGCTCCGCCGCTTTAATTCCCCATCCTTGGTGTTCATGGCCTTCGTCTAAAACGGCGGAGTCAATGATTAGCTTTATCCCTATGCCGCATTGCGAGCATACGTCATGGGCTTATCGACTTTCAGAAACTAATTAATTCGCCAGTGCGCTTACGCCGGCCTCATTAGTTGAAAAAATTGTCGGATTAAAAAACTAATTACAAAAGGATTCTCAGATGAATTCGTCATTTAAGTTGACCCAGTTATCAATAGCAATATTGATCGCCATGGGATATTTGCCAGCGGCAGCAGAAGAGCGCCTACCTGAAGTGATTGTCACAGGAACAGCAGATCCAATTTCAACTCAGCTTGATATCACCCGGGCTGCGCAAGCAATCAAAGAAATTCCAGGCGGTGCTTCGTTAGTGGATATGGACGTGGTCAAACAAGGTCGTGTATCAACCTGGGTCGATTCATTGGGTCTAGCTCCTGGGGTGTTTGTGCAAGAGCGATTTGGATCGGAAGAGGCACGTATCTCTATCCGTGGCTCGGCGCTTAGTCGTACTTATCATGGCTTTGGTTTGAAAGTCATGCAGGATGGAATACCTATTAACTATGCGGACGGATTTTTTGACATGCAAACAGTCGATCCTTCAGCGGCGCGGTATGTTGAAGTCTTACGTGGCGCGAATGCTTCAGGCTATGCAAATGGTACTTTAGGTGGTGCAATTAACTTTGTATCACCCACAGGTTATGACAGTCCAAAGCTGATTGGCAGAGCAGAAGCTGGTAGCTTTGGCTACGCACGGTTACAAGCGATTACTGGTGGCGTAGTTAAACCACACAATGATGGTGAAAATATTTGGGATTACAACCTCTCGGTTAACACGATGCAGCAAGACGGTTTCCGCGATCATTCAGCCCAAAGCAGTCAAAAAGCAGTGGCTAATTTTGGTGTGAAACTTAGCAGTAGTTTAGAGTCTCGATTTTTTATGGCGGCGGTGAGAAGTCGTTCCCAATTGCCAGGCTATGTGACTAGAGCGCAATTGGGATCCGATCCTACTGTAGCGAATAATTCATCGTGGCCTGATAGCTTCCAGCGTCGCGACGTTGATTCTCAGCGCTTAGCAAATAAAACGGTTTATACCAATGGTGACTATCACATTGAAGTCGCCACCTACGTATTGCAGCATGATCTCTGGCATCCCATTACCTTTGGCTTTATTGAACAAAATACGATGACCTATGGCGGTCACATTAAGGTGTCTGACAAATCAAAATTATTTGGCGCCAATAATATTTTGACTGTAGGTTATCTGCCTGATTTTGGTACCACTGATGGACGTACTCGTAGGGTTGGAGCCGGCTTTGTTCCTGGTGCGGTCAGCACGCAGTACTCGCAAAAATCCGATAATCATCGTTTTTTAATTGAAGATAGATTTAGCTTATCGGATGTAACGACGCTCATCGGTTCGCTTCAGTATCATCAATCGAACCGCAAAAAAGACGATTCAGTAACGCCTTCGTCGAACTATGATGTCCAATATACCCAATGGATTCCCAGACTCGGCATTATTCATGCGGTATCACCATCCGCTCAGGTCTTTGCGAATGTGAGTAATAATTTTGAGCCGCCTATTTTTGATGTCACTAGCACTATGCTAGCGACGAAAGCGCAAACAGGTGTGAGTTATGAAGTAGGAACACGTGGCGAGGTGGCGATTAATAACGGGCGCGATCAGGTGTTTTATGACCTGACTTTGTATCGCGCTAATTTGCGCAACGAGTTTCAAACAGTGTGTATCAATAGCAGCACCACCTGCACAGTTTTCGGCACCTCAGCTACGAGCAATGTACCTAAGACAGTTCATCAAGGTATTGAATTAGGATTGTCTGGTTTTTTTAATCGTCAGTGGGAAGCGCGTGGGGTTTTTCTATACAGCGACTTCCGCTTTGATAACAACGCGTTGTACGGTAATAACCGTATGCCCGGTTTCCCGCCCATGATGTTGCGCGGCGAAACTTTGTATCGTTGGGGCGCAGATAAAGGTGCACGTGGTGTACCAGCATCCTACGCCGGTCCTACGTTTGAATGGGTTCCAACGGCAGCTCCGATGGATAACTCCAACAGTGTATCGAATGATTCCTATGCATTATTTGGCTTCAAAGCAGGTGGTCCGATTGATCAAACGTGGTCATGGTTTTTGGATGCACGAAATTTAGCGGATAAAAAATATGCGGCCACCACGAATATCGGTGCTGGCTTTGGTGGTAGCCCCGGTGCTGCCTATTATCCTGGTAACGGACGTTCGGCTTATGTTGGTTTAGAAGGGAAATGGTAATGATGTTTAGATCAAAATCACTTTTTATTTTGGCTCTCGCCTCATGTCTTCTGCTTTCACAGCAGGCATGGGGTCATGCCACAGTATCGCCAAAGCAGTCGACTCAAGATAGCTATCAGCGACTATCTTTTGGAGTCTCTCACGGTTGTGAAGGTTCGCCAACGCTTGAAGTCGTTGTCGAATTACCCGAATCAGTTATGGGTGCGAAGCCAATGCCGAAACCTGGTTGGACGGTAGAAACCGAGGTGCGTCCGCTGAGCGTACCTTACACCTTGCACGGCAAAGAAATTAAGCAAGATGTACGGGTTATACGTTGGCGCGGAAAGCTCATTGATGCGCACTACGATGAGTTTGTCATTATGTCCAAGCTGTGGAATAAGACGGGTCCAATTTATATTCCTGTTGCTCAGGTATGCGAAAAGGGTCGTATGGATTGGAATCAACTACCTGACGGATCAGGTGCGCGATTGAACTTCCCAGCGCCAGTCCTTGAACTTATGCCGGGTGAGCATAAGCACTAATCAGAAGGAGCGTCCATGAAACGTCAGGGGAGTTTTGTAGTTGGGTGTCTGCTTTTTATGTGGG
>CAINAY010000052.1 GCA_903846425.1 uncultured Noviherbaspirillum sp. | reverse complement strand
GGGTAAATCGTTTATACGCATGCTATCCATCCTTTAAATATCACCGTCACGTAAAAAGCCACCTTGATTACGCTACTTACCGTGGCAGCCGTAATTGGGGAGACTGCGCAGCTTAGCGAAGTAAAACCTTGATGCTATAAATCCTGACTCGGTGGCTGGCTTACAATAGCGCGAGACTCGTTTTAGACGTACCTTTATGCCGACTACGCCACAACCTATGATTACCGAAGGGTCTTTCCTGACGCTTCATTACCGATTGTCTTCTCTGCAGGGTGAGTCGATTGTCAGTACGTTTGAAGAAAATCCGGCAACATTGCAGATCGGCTTAGGGCAGCTAGCGCCTTTTCTTGAGCAGTGCCTGATAGGCTTAGTTGAAGGCGCTCATCGGACCTTTGACCTATCGCCGGAGCAGGCATTTGGCCCGCGTAATCCTGATTTATTGCAAAGGGTTTCACTCGCTACATTGCGTGAAAACTCAAATGTTGATGAAGACTATGCAGTCGGCGATCTGGTCGATTTTGCAGCTCCTGGCGGTGGCCGGTTTGCTGGTGTGTTGCGTGAGATGGGCGAACACGATGCCCTATTTGATTTCAACCACCCATTGGCGGGTCAGCACGTAAAATTCGAGGTGCGCATTATTGGTGTGATGTGATGGTGGCTGCACTATTTTTGAGTTTGCATTGAAGTGCTTAATTAGTATTATTACGAATTGTTTTTACTATCTGGTGCACGATTGCCCGGAAAAGTATTGAGGGAAAAACATGGACAAAGAAATTTTGCTTGCTCAGCCAAGAGGTTTTTGCGCTGGGGTGGATCGCGCGATTGAAATTGTTGAAAGAGCTCTCGCGCAATTTGGTGCACCCGTCTATGTGCGCCACGAAATTGTTCATAACGCTTATGTCGTCGAAGATTTGCGCAATAAAGGCGCTGTCTTTATTGAAGACCTAGCAGATGTGCCGTCGGGCAGTCACTTGGTATTTTCGGCACATGGTGTGTCACGCGCGATTAAAGCAGAAGCAGAAGAACGTGGCCTGAAAATTTTTGATGCAACCTGCCCACTAGTCACCAAGGTTCATGTTGAAGTCGCCAAGATGCGTGAAGAAAATCGCGAGATCATCATGATCGGTCATCAAGGTCATCCCGAGGTTGAAGGGACGATGGGTCAGAGCGATGCAGGTATGTACCTAGTAGAGACCGTGGCTGATGTGCAAACGCTGCATGTCAAATCACCGGATCGTTTAGCGTATGTATCTCAAACTACCTTATCGGTTGATGACACAACAGAAATCATCGCAGCACTGAAGGCGCGTTTCCCATTGATAGCAGAGCCTAAAAAAGGGGACATCTGCTACGCCACAACCAATCGCCAGCACGCTGTCAAGCTGATGGCACCTCAAGTTGAGTTAGTGATTGTGGTGGGTAGTCCTAGTAGTTCAAATTCAAATCGCTTGCGTGAAGTCGCACAAAAAAATGGCGTGACTTCCTACATGGTGGATAACGCACGTCAAATTGATCCTGCCTGGTTGGTGGGTAAAAAGCGTATTGGTGTGACAGCCGGTGCTTCTGCTCCAGAGATTTTAGTAGAAGAGGTCGTCGCCATGCTCAAATCTATGGGAATAGGTAGTGTGCGTAACTTAGACGGCGTTGAAGAGCATGTCACTTTCCCTTTACCCAAAGGTCTCAATCCACGTCCGGCCTCGGCCTGACACGGCTTACGCTGCTCATCGGAATTCTATGGAAATATTGTTACAGCAGTTATTTAACGGCTTAGTGTTGGGTAGCATGTATGCATTGATCGCTTTGGGTTACACCATGGTCTATGGTGTACTCAATCTAATCAATTTTGCTCATGGTGACGTGTTGATGATAGGCGCCATGGCCGGTTGGACACTATTACAGATTATCGGTCATGTGGCTCCTGATTTGCCGGGCATCGTTCAACTGGCAATCGCTATTGTCGGTGCGATTCCTGTATGCATCGGAGTTAGCATAGTCATAGAGCGGATTGCTTATCGCCGCCTGCGCAATGCGCCGCGATTGGCTCCGCTAATTACTGCGATTGGCGTCTCTATACTTTTGCAAACATTCGCGATGATGATTTGGGGACGCAATCCACTTCCTTTTCCGCAGGTGTTGCCGGTCGAATCTATACACATACTCGGCGCACTGATTACGCCAACTCAGGTATTGCTCTTGTTATTGGCTACGGTGTCGATGATCTTACTGACGCTGCTGGTTGAGCGCACACGCATGGGCCGTGCGATGCGAGCCGTCGCAGAAAATCCGCGAGTGGCTGCACTGATGGGTGTTGATTCGAATCGCGTGATTGTTTTTACGTTTGCTATTGGCGCCACCTTAGCTGCGATAGCGGGCGTTATGTGGGGGGCGAACTATGCCTCGGTGCAGTTTGCGATGGGATTTACTCCAGGACTCAAAGCATTCTCTGCTGCGGTGTTGGGTGGTATTGGAAATATCTACGGCGCTATGTTGGGCGGTATTTTATTGGGCCTCATCGAGAGCCTAGGTGCTGGCTACATTGGTGATCTGACTTCAGGCGTCTTGGGAAGTCATTACCAAGATATTTTTGCTTTTATTGTGTTGATACTGGTGTTGACTATCCGACCCTCTGGTTTGATGGGTGAGCGAGTAGCGGATCGTTCGTAGGCAGCAATCAACGCAAATGAAAATTTCCTCCATTCTTTTAAAAGACACCTTCGCAACACGCAGTCTGTTTGTGTTGTTGTTGATTGCTTTTCCTTTCATTGCATCCCAATTCGGTAATTCATGGGTACGCATTATTGATGTTGCGTTACTTTATATTCTGCTTGCACTTGGATTGAATATCGTTGTTGGTTTTGCTGGGCTACTCGATTTGGGGTACATCGCTTTTTTTGCGATTGGCGCATATCTCGCCGGCTTACTTGCTTCGCCACAATTTGCTGTGGTGATTGAATCGCTGCAGATGGAGTTTCCTAGTGTTGCGCAAGGTTTGATAGCGATACTCCCTGCAGAGGTTGCTTCTCAAGGTTTTCATTTGTCGGTGTGGTTAATCGTTCCCTTGGCAGCCATCGTTGCAGGCCTTGCTGGTGCGATCCTCGGTGCCCCGACCTTGAAGTTGCGTGGCGATTATCTTGCTATCGTTACCTTAGGTTTCGGCGAAATCATTCGCATCTTTATGAACAACCTGAATGGTCCAGTCAACATTACTAACGGACCACAGGGAATTAATCTGATTGATCCCGTGCGCGTTGGATCAGTTTCGTTTGCAGGTGAAGCAGGTAGCGGCGGTCTGGTGAGGTTCGCTGGATTTGAGATGCCTTCTGTGAATGCCTATTACTTTTTATTTTTATTGCTGTGCGTGCTGACTATTTTTATTTCTCGTCGCTTGCAACATTCACGTTTAGGTCGAGCTTGGATTGCGATTCGTGAAGATGAAATCGCTGCTAAAGCCATGGGCATTAATGTACGTAATGTGAAGCTGTTGGCGTTTGCAATGGGGGCTTCTTTTGGTGGTATTGCGGGCGCCATGTTTGCGGCTTTTCAGGGCTTTGTATCACCCGAGTCATTCACCTTAACTGAATCGATTGCTGTGTTGGCCATGGTGGTGTTGGGTGGCATTGGACATATTCCTGGCGTGGTGTTGGGTGCCATCTTACTGGCCGCCTTACCTGAAGTACTTCGACATACCGTCGAGCCTATGCAGATGATGTTGTTTGGCCAGATTTGGATTGCAGCAGAAGTATTGCGCCAGCTTTTATATGGCTTGGCGCTAGTATTAATTATGCTGTTGCGTCCATCAGGTTTATGGCCTTCACCTCGACATGAAGATCGATTGATGCCTGAAGAATCAGCAGCAACAGAACCATCGTCTGCAGGGAGTAAAGCATGACGACGCAACTACTAAAAATTTCAGGTGCGGGTAAACGCTTTGGTGGTTTACAGGCACTGTCGGATGTGACGCTCTCGATTCAAGGCGGTCAGATATACGGCTTGATTGGGCCGAATGGTGCAGGCAAGACTACGCTATTTAATGTCATCACCGGTCTGTATCAGCCTGATGGTGGTGAATTTGAACTGAATGGCCACTCGTACTCTCCCTCATCGCCGCATGAAGTAGCGCGCGCAGGTATTGCTCGTACGTTTCAAAATATTCGTTTGTTTGGCGATATGTCGGCGTTGGAAAACGTCATGGTGGGTCGACATGTACGTACCCATCAAGGAATTATCGGTGCCGTACTACGTCATCGTGCTGCGCGTGACGAAGAAGCAGCGATTCAGCAGCGCGCTTTGGCGTTGCTTGACTTTGTGGGTATCGCTCATCTGGCCGGACGCACTGCCCGACATCTGTCGTATGGCGATCAACGCCGCGTAGAGATCGCACGCGCACTAGCGACCGATCCTTTGCTGCTGGCCTTAGATGAACCTGCAGCGGGCATGAATGCCACGGAGAAGGAAAGCCTGCGAGTTTTGTTATTGGCTATACGAGAGCAGGGCACAACGATTTTATTGATTGAGCATGATGTGAAATTAGTGATGGGCTTATGTGATCGGCTAACGGTGCTGGATTACGGCAAAGTCATCGCCGAAGGCACGCCCGCTGAAGTGCAAAAGCATCCTGCCGTAATTACGGCGTATTTGGGTGGTGAGGCTGCATGAACACATCAACTACTGCGTTGCTGAGCATTCGCGATCTCCGAGTATCGTTTGGTGGTATTGAAGCCGTTAAAGGTATCGATCTCGATATTGCCGCAGGTGAGTTGGTAACGCTAATCGGTGCCAACGGTGCGGGCAAGACCACGACCTTAAAAGCGATTACTAATACGCTGGCGGCATCTCACTCAACGGGCGACATTACTTACCTTGATCAGAAAATTAATCACTTACCAGCGCATAAATTACCGGGACTAGGATTGGTGATGGTGCCGGAAGGTCGCGGAGTTTTTTCTCGGATGACAATTCGCGAAAATTTGCTGATGGGTGCGTATATGCGCAACGAGCATCAGGCGATTGAAGCCGATATCGATTATTGGTTTCGTATTTTTCCGCGTCTTAAAGAACGTGAAGACCAACTAGCGGGTAATTTATCTGGCGGTGAGCAACAGATGCTAGCGATGGCGCGCGCGTTGATGAGTCATCCCAAATTATTGTTGCTTGACGAGCCGTCTATGGGATTAGCGCCGATTATGGTTGAGCGTATCTTCGAGGTGATTCGCACGGTTGCGAATGAAGGTATTACTATTTTCTTAGTCGAACAAAATGTACGACAAGCCTTATCAGTGGCTACGCGAGGTTATGTCATGGATAGTGGCCGTGTGGTGTTAAATGATACGGCGGCTAATCTGCTACAAGATCCGCGAGTGGTTGAAGCTTATCTGGGCGGCTGATCGTGGCTAAGCGTGACTGTGCGTATTTATTTGCTGGATCACAAAACTATATAGGTACTTACGTAGTGTTGCGACATATCGCGTGCCAGTAGTGTGAAAAGTAATTGGATGCGGAGCAAGCTCCGCATCCTTAGCGCAACAATTACTTCGCTTTTTTATACTTCAGTACTTTCTGGTGCTGAGCTCCCAAACCTTCAATGCCCAAGGCAATCTCATCACCGGGCACCAAGAAACGCTGAGGCTTCATGCCCATGCCCACACCG
>CAINAY010000051.1 GCA_903846425.1 uncultured Noviherbaspirillum sp. | reverse complement strand
CATCGAAATTTGATCCGCGCGATTTTCTTAAGCCAGCGCGTGAAGCGGCTATGCAAATTTGCAAAGCGCGTTATTTATCATTTGGTTGCGAAGGTCAGGCTGCTCGGATTAAACCCATGCCACTAGAAAAAATGGCAGACAAATACGCCAAGGGTGATTTGTCGCAGCTAGTTAAATAAAGCAAGCAGACTATCCATTTGCCAGACTGTGTGGACACGATAGGTAAGTCTACCGTCTGGCAAACTAATTTTTTACTGTCTCTAATTAAAAAATTAAGTCATTGAGTAATTAAATAAGTAGTTAATTGAATGAGTCAGTAACACTTCAGCCTTGTTGTATCACATCCAAATTTTATGACTAGCCTTTACGAATCGACGATTACCTCATTGCCTTTGCTAGGGCGTGGCAAGGTGCGTGACAATTATGCTGTGGGTAATGACAAGATCTTGATAGTCACGACCGACCGTCTTTCTGCCTTTGATGTGGTGATGAATGAACCGATTCCCACCAAAGGGCAAGTGCTGAATCAGATGTCGGATTTCTGGTTTTCCAAATTAAGTCACATCGTTCCTAATCATTTAACAGGCATCACACCAGAATCAGTGGTCTCAGCCGCAGAGATCGATCAAGTGCGTGGACGTGCAGTGGTTGCGAAGCGACTCAAGCCTATTTTGGTAGAAGCTGTTGTACGCGGTTATCTGATTGGTTCGGGCTGGAAGGATTACCAAGCAACGGGTACTGTTTGCGGTATTCCTTTGCCGGCGGGTTTGAAGATGGCGGCAAAACTTTCACAGCCCATTTTCACTCCCGCAGCCAAAGCAGACCTGGGTGAGCATGATGAAAACATCAGCTTTGATGAAATGAAACTTCGCATCGGTAATGAGCTGGCAACCAAAATGCGTGATGTCAGTATTCAGTTGTATCAAGCAGCGGCCGATTATGCGGCCACGCGTGGAATCATTATTGCAGATACTAAATTCGAATTTGGTTTAGATGATAACGGGGTGATGCATTTGATGGATGAAGTGTTGACCGCGGATTCATCTCGTTTTTGGCCAGCGGATTCGTATGCAGAAGGAATATCTCCTCCGTCATTCGATAAACAATTCGTGCGCGATTATTTGGAAACATTAAATGATTGGGGCAAGACTGCGCCTGCACCGGCGCTACCTGCTGACGTGATTGAAAAAACCGGCGCTAAATACCGCGAGGCGCTGCAACGCCTAACCGGACAAACCTTGAAAGACTAAGATGAGCCAAACTAAGCCTGTTGTTGGAGTCGTCATGGGTTCATCTTCCGATTGGGAGGTGATGCAGCATGCGGTTGCCATGCTCAAAGAATTCGGCATTGCGCATGAAGCCCAAGTGATTTCTGCGCATCGTATGCCCGACCAAATGTTTGACTACGCAAAATCTGCGCGTACGCGCGGCTTGCGAGCCATTATTGCCGGTGCGGGAGGTGCTGCCCATTTACCCGGTATGTTGGCTTCTCAAACCATTGTGCCGGTGATGGGTGTGCCGGTGCCATCGAAATATTTGCGTGGTGAAGATTCGCTGATGTCGATTGTTCAAATGCCCAAAGGTATACCGGTTGCGACGTTTGCGATTGGTGAAGCAGGGGCTGCGAATGCCGCATTAGCCGTGATAGCGATGCTAGCAGCGGATGATTCAGCACTAGCAGACAAATTACTTAGTTTCCGCGCTAAACAAACAGACGCTGCCAAAGCGATGACTTTGCCTGCATGAGCACGTCAACTCCACCAGAAAATTCATGTAAACCGT
>CAINAY010000050.1 GCA_903846425.1 uncultured Noviherbaspirillum sp. | reverse complement strand
TTTGGTGTAAGTAGCGGAGAAATTTCTTTAAATGGTCAAGCCATTCATCGACTAGCGCCCTACGAAATTAATCGTTTAGGCTTGTCGCGCAGTTTTCAGATCACGAATATATTTCATCGTTTGTCGGTATTTGAAAATTTGCGCTGTGCGGTGTTGTGGTCGCTGGGTTATCGCTATTCGTTTTGGCACAAATTAAGTGCCTTAAAAGATGCTCGCTCTCATGCAGAGCATGTTATGGAATCGATTGGTCTTTCTTGGCGCCGCGATACACCGGCGGGGTTGTTGACGTATGCCGAGCAACGCGCTTTAGAGATAGGTATTACGGTGGCTGGTGGTGCTGAGGTGATTTTATTAGATGAGCCAACAGCAGGTATGAGCCGATCCGAATCCGATGCGGCGGTTGATTTAATTTCCAAAGTAACCAAAGATAAAACGCTGCTCATGGTCGAACATGACATGAGTGTTGTGTTTGGTTTGGCCGACAGAATTGCGGTGGTTGTTTATGGCGAAGTGATTGCCTGTGACACGCCAGCAGCGATTCGCGAGAATGCCAAAGTTCAGGAAGCCTATCTTGGTAGCCATGCGCCTGATCAGGAGGTGCTGTGAGCGATTTGTTAGAGGTTCGTGATCTGCACGCTTTTTATGGCAAAAGCCATGTTCTGCATGGCGTCAACCTTCGCGTTGGGCGTGGTGAGATCGTTAGTCTGCTGGGTCGTAATGGTGTTGGGCGTTCCACCACAGTGAAAGCCGTGATGGGTCAGCTGGACGCTACTGGGTCAGTTGTATTCAACGACGAGCAGATATTGGGTTTGCCTGCTTTTCGTATTGCTCACAAAGGTTTAGGTTATGTTCCCGAGAGCCGCGATATTTTTCCTACGCTAACGGTTGAGCAAAACCTGCTACTGGGTGAGAAAAAAACAAAAGCGTCGCGCTGGTCTTTAGACGACATGTATCAGATGTTTCCGCGTTTACGTGAGCGTCAGCACACACAGGCTGGCGTGCTCTCAGGCGGTGAGCAGCAGATGCTAACCTTATGCCGGACTTTGATGGGCGATCCTGATCTCATCATGATTGATGAGCCGACAGAAGGATTAGCACCGAAAATTGTAGAACTGGTAGCGGAATATCTGTTGGCGCTTAAAGCGCGTGGTATTTCTGTTTTACTGGTTGAACAGAAGTTGGATATCGCTATGAAAATTTCAGAGCGTGTCTACGTCATGGGTCGAGGTACTATTGTATTTGAAGGTACACCAGCCCAGCTGCGCGAAAATGCTATCGTACGCAAAGAATGGCTGGAAGTCTGATACTGGCTGCACTGAGAAACTTGATAATAAATTTAATGGACTGAGGGAGAACATGTATGGCGACTCGAATTCGTAAATCGTTGGCATCGGCAGGTGTATTGCTTGCTCTGGCATCGTCATCGGTTATTGCAGAGAACATAAAAATTGCATTCATCGACCCCTTGTCAGGCCCATTTGCGCCGGTAGGTCAAAATACCTTCCATAGTTTTCAACTGGTTGCAGAAGTTGCGAACAGAGAAAAATGGGCGCCCGGTCATACCTTTGAAATCACCGGCTTTGATAACAAAGCAAGCCCGCAAGAATCCTTGACCGTTTTAAAAACGGTGATTGATCAAGGTTATCGCTATATTGTTCAAGGCAATGGTTCCGGAGCGGCGGGTGCGTTGATCGATGCTATTAATAAGCATAACGAACGCAATCCAGGTAAAGAAATCGTCTTCTTAAATTATGCGGCTGTTGATCCTGATCTTACTAACAGCAAGTGTAGCTTCTGGCACTTCCGGTTGGATGCAAATTCCGATATGAAAATGGAAGCGATGACCACCTATCTGGCAGCCGATAAGACAGTTAAAAAGGTTTACATCATTGGGCAAAACTATGCGCACGGTCAGCAAGTTACGCGCGCTGCTAAGGAATATCTCAAGCGTAAACGTCCGGATATCGAAATCGTAGGTGACGATTTGCATCCGATTGGTAGCGTTAAAGACTTTGCTCCCTATGTAGCTAAAATCAGTGCGAGTGGTGCAGATACGGTGATTACAGGAAACTGGGGTTCGGATTTGGCATTGCTAGTTAAAGCGGCGCGTGAATCTGATCTGAAAGCCAAGTTCTATACCTATTACGGTTACACCACGGGTGTTCCTACGGTGATGGGTGCGGCAGCGGCTAACCATGTGCGCTACGTGGGTACTTGGAATGTCAACAACGAAACTTACGCTGGCAAAGAAATCATTGAAGAATTCAAAAAGAAATTTAATGATGACTTGTACGCTGTAACTACCTACTCAGGCATACAGTTGCTTGCAAAGGGCGTGAATCAAGCCAAAACGACAGATCCGGTTAAAGTTGCCTTCGCCATGGAAGGGCAAAAATTCAAGAGCTTGAATGGTGAGGTGGAAATGCGTAAGACCGATCACCAACTGCAACAGCCATTGTATGTAACCACCTGGGTGAAAACCAATGGCAAGACGGTGAAGTTTGATCAGGAAAATACCGGACACGGCTGGCGCA
>CAINAY010000049.1 GCA_903846425.1 uncultured Noviherbaspirillum sp. | reverse complement strand
GTGGGGGTGATAATCACTTCACAGGTTTCATCCTCTTGCCATGTCAGCTCACGCACAATACCTAAGTCGACCACAGAAACTACCGGAATCTCGGGATCACTCACCGTTGACAGACATTGCCACAACTGTTCTGAGGTGAACGTCACCATGTAGCACCCGGGTAGGCACGCTGAAGGAATTGCATCTCTGCGAGCAGATAACCAAGATGCTCGGTATGACGACCTTGCTTACCGCCCTGCTGCATCCACGCTTCTTTGGCAGGCATGCTCAAGGTCGCCACTGAAAAAATTCTTTGTATCGTCGTGAACCATTCTTCCCTCAAGCCAGAAGGCAGAGGCGCGATTTGGCGGTCAGCGATAGCTTTATCTAACTCATCATCAATGAAGCATTCACCGGAATACATCCACAGATCATTGACAGAGCGCTGTATGCGCGCATGACTTTCATCGCTACCGTCACCTAATCGAATGACCAGATCGCTGCTGCGTCGCAAATGATAAGAAACTTCTTTAAGAGATTTTTCTGCAATTTGCGCAATATGTGCATCGGAAGAATGTAACAAGGATCGTAACCACAGCGCATGCCAAACATCGAAATACAGCTGGCGTATCAAGGTATCGCCATAATCACCATTTGGCTGCTCAACTAACACGACATTCCGGAAATCATGAGCATCACGTAAAAATGCCAGATCGTCCTCATCACGATCTTTAGCTTCAATGGTGGCCGCATACGATAACCACAAGGTTGACTGACCCAATAAATCCAGCGCGATATTCGTTAACGCCATATCTTCTTCAAGCGCTGGACCTTTACCGCACCATTCAGACAAACGCTGTGACAACACTAACGTGTTGTCGCCAGCGCGTAGGCACCAGTTAAATTTTTCTGTATCCATCATGTCAAAAATTTAGAGATTGTCTACTTCGGGGGGGATAGTAAAAAAAGTCGGGTGCCGATAAATTTTGCTAGCAGACGGATCGAAAAATTCTCCGCGATCTTCCGGGCTACTCGCCACAATCACGCTGGCTGGCACAACCCATATCGATACACCTTCATTACGACGGGTATACACATCGCGCGCATTATTCAACGCCATCTCAGCATCTGGCGCATGCAAACTGCCTACATGCTTATGCGATAACCCATGCTGACTTCGTATAAAAATTTCCCACAACGGCCATTCTTTACTCATCGCTATCCCCTGTGTGCCGATCACGCTGCCTTGGATTTGGCTGTCTGTTTTTCTGCGTGTGCATTCAAACCATCGCGAAACCAAGCACCGTCATCCCATGCCTTGCGACGCGTTTGAATACGATCACGATTGCATGGTCCATTGCCTTTTAAAACACTGTAAAACTCAGACCAGTCAATCGCACCAAAATCATACTGACCACGTTCTTCATTCCAGCGCAAATCAGGATCTGGAATACTCAAACCCAAAAACTCGGCCTGAGGCACGGTCTGATCAACCATGCGCTGACGCAGCTCATCATTAGAAAATAATTTAATCTTCCAACGTGCCGACTGCGCGCTGTTTACTGACTCAGTATCGGGTGGACCAAACATCATCAGCGCAGGCCACCACCAACGATTCAATGCTTCCTGAGCCATCTGTTTTTGTTCAGGTGTTCCGCGACATAAAGCCATCACCACATCAAATCCCTGACGGGCATGAAACGCTTCTTCTTTACAGATGCGCACCATCGCACGCGCATACGGACCATACGAACAACGGCATAAAGGGATTTGATTGATGATGGCAGCGCCATCGACCAACCAACCTATCATGCCAATATCAGCCCAACTCAAAGTAGGGTAATTAAAAATGCTGGAGTACTTGGCTTTGCCAGATAACAGATCGAGCGTCATCTGATCACGCGACACGCCCAAGGTTTCAGCGGCGCTGTAAAGGTAGAGGCCGTGCCCAGCCTCGTCTTGAATTTTCGCTAAGAGGATGGTCTTGCGTTTAAGGGTAGGTGCTCGCGTCACCCAATTTCCTTCAGGGAGCTGACCCACAATCTCGGAATGCGCGTGCTGAGAAATTTGCCGAATTAAGGTTTTACGATAACCCTCCGTCATCCAATCTCGGGGTTCGACTTTGATGTCGGCATCAATGCGCTGCTGAAAGGCCTGCTCTTCAGGACTCAGTTCTTCGACCGCGCGCAAACTAGCGACGCCGGTATCGACCATTTGTGCATACATAGCGGGGGCTCCTTCCCTAGGGCTAGCTTAGCCGTTATGATACGCCAAAAGCTGATTTTTGAGAAAAACTGTATCGTTTAGCAGAATGTCATCTTCCCCGCAAAATACACCCTCATCACCCGCACTCGCCCGCTGGATAGCGCACAGCCTGCGCCAAAACCCGCCCCGAGCGAAATCCCTGGTGATGACGGTCTTTGGAGACAGCATCGCGCCGCGGGGTGGTAGCGTCTGGCTGGGGAGTTTGATTGCTCTGCTGGCACAGTTCGGCATTAGTGAACGGCTGGTTCGCACTGCCGTCTACCGATTGACCGACGAAGGCTGGTTAGAAGCAGTTCGAGAGGGTCGACGTAGTCAATACCGACTTAGCGCTCAAGGTGAAAAACGTTTTTTGCGTGCGCATCAACGTGTTTACGCGTCGCCGCTAACGCAATGGGATAGCCGCTGGACCCTAGTACACGTGCTAACGAATGCCACCAGCGCACAAAAGCTACAGCTCAAAAAAGAATTGGTGTGGGAAGGCTTCGCTGCGATCGCACCATCACTATTTGCTTATCCCGGTGAAAAAACTGAAGCGCTGAACGAGCTACTGCAACGCACACGAACTAGCAAAATCATCAGTGTTCTTTCAGCGACGGATGCCGGACTAGCGAATGCTTTGCCACTATCTGCGCAGGTATCGACAGCCTGGCCGTTGAAAGAAGCGCGCTTATCGTATAAAAAATTTCTATCGCGTTTCGAGAGTTTGCAGCAATTACTCGCTGCAGAAAAAGGGATACCACCGGAACAAGCTTTTGTGTTGCGCACGCTCTTGATTCATGACTATCGACGCGCGCTACTCACCGACCCCAATCTGCCGAATGAACTGCTCGGCAC
>CAINAY010000048.1 GCA_903846425.1 uncultured Noviherbaspirillum sp. | reverse complement strand
GGTTGGCCGTATCTTTAGAGACAGAGATGTTTTCATCACCACCTTCTGTTTCAGCGGATTCACCTTCGGGCACGATGCCAGCTTCTTCCTCTGTCAATTGCGGAGGAGGAGGGGCGGGTGAAAATCCATCAGCGCCTTCGGCCTGAGTTTTATCGTTGTCTGCGTCGCTCATAATGATGACAGTCGTTTTTCAAGTTTTTTCGAGGAGACTTCCAAGCTATCTAGCTGGGCATTCACTTTGGATTTTTCGTCTTGCAGTTTCTGTATTCGTTGTTCAAGGTGAACCGAGAGTGCCCAAGGTGTCGCTTGATCAGGCGCTTTCGCATTCAGTATTGATTCCACATACGCGCTTTGCTCAGCTTTCTTAGCGATCTCGGCGGCTTCTGCTTCTATTTGCTCTTGGCTCTTAGCCACTTCCCCCGTTAACTCTGCACCCGGTGGGATCATCGCGTGATGATCTTCCATCACGCGCGCATCAGCGGGTCCTTCAGCATCTAGTAATGCACGAGGATCGGAGGGGCCCTCAGCATCTTCCATCGCCCGCGCATCAGCGGGCCCATCAGCGTCTAGTAATGCACGAGGATCAGACGGTCCCTCGGCATCGTCAATGCCGCGCGCATCTGCAGGGCCATTAGCATCGTTTAGTGCACGCGCGTCAGATGGACCTTTTGCATCGTCCATGTCCCGCACATCGGCGGGCCCTTCAGCATCTAGTAATGCACGAGGATCAGACGGTCCCTCGGCATCGTCATTCGTGGGCGTATCAATCAGTCCTTCAGCATCGTGCATCGCACGTGCGTCGGACGGGCCTTCTGCATCTTCCACCGCCCGCGCATCAACTGAGCCATCAGCATCATGTAGTGCACGTTGATCGCTGGGACCTTCTGCATCGTCAAATCCTGACACATCAGTTAAACCAACAGCATCGAGCGCAGCACGCGTGTCAATCAGGCCTTCGCCATCATGCATATCTCGACGATCCGATTCACCTTCAGCATCGCGCATCGCATTACTTATCGATGGGCCTTCGCCATCTTGTATAGCGTTACTTATCGATGGGCCTTCACCATCACGTATCGCATTACCAAACGATGGACCTTCAGCATCACGTATTGCATTGCCAAACGAGGGACCCTCACCATCACGAATTGCATTACTAATGGATGGCCCATCTCGACTGTCTTGCAGCGAACGCGTACCACCAGGACCATCTTTCTGATCTTGCAGTGACACTGCGTCAAGCTTCGGTCCGGTGACCGGTTTTTTCTTCTTGCGTGCTGAATGCTCATTGATAGCTGTCTCAACGGCATGACCACCACGAAAAACCTGGGCTTCTTCTTCAGACATTACGCACCTCTATCCAGGTCTCGCATCATCAGCGGCTACTTATCAGCGCGCGCTGTAATGATTTCAACGGGCGTACCCACGGATCGGCGGGAATGCCTGGCCTAGCGGAAAATGCCTCGGCGTCTTTCTGAGTTGGGAACGGCCCTGAAAGTACGACGTATTTCACACCCTTATCAGTTGTCTTTACTGCCGCGATGCGGCTCTTATTTAATGCGGCGTATTGCGCGCGCCATTCTTGTGCTTCAGCCATCGAGTTAAGCGAAACATGCTGAACAAAATAGCTGCCCGGACGTGCCTGACGAACGGCATTGTCTGCGCCGCGTTCGGACCGAGGTGCCAGTGCTTCTGCGGGCGACGATGTGACTGGCGCAGCAGGTGCGGTGACAGGCTCTGGCTTGGTCGCTGGTGCGCTAACGACGGGTTCGGTCTTCGCTTCTACTTTTGCTTCAGCTTTTACTTCTGCTTTAGGCGTAGTTTTGTCGGCCGTTACATCAGGCTTGATCTCGGTTTTAACCGGGATCTCAGCAGGTTTGATGTCAATTTTCGGAGCCGGCGCTACGATTGCCGCAAGCTTTTCAGAAGCTGGTTTGTTATCGGTTATATCGGTTTGAGGCGCCAGAACTGAAGCGCTGTTTTCTTTTGCCGCTGCCTTGGATTCTTCAAGCTGGGCTGTGGGTGGCTTGCCGGTCACGCTCACCACTGCATTCATCGCCCATTCAGGCAGTTGGGCCTTGAGCAGAGGAGAGTTGTAAAGCATGGGACCCATGCGTTGTGGGAACACCAAAATAACTACGGTGAGTGCCACTAATAGCACCAAAAATAGCGCTGCTAGCCAGCGAGCGATCAGTGAAACGGGTACCTTAATGCGTGGCTTAGTGACTGCATCAGTCACAGTTTCGGTGACAGGTGTTGGGGTAGTTTCTGGCGCTGGTATATCAGCAGGGATATCCATCGATGGTTCAGTGCGTTCGAGCGGACCCTTTAATGCCTTTTGGCGCATGGCAGCCAGCTCACCGGCTGAGATGACATTTTTTTCTTCAGGGATTTCTGCAGCTGTGACTGCGACTGCAGCGGGCACGGCGGCGGCGGGTTTTACTGGTTTGCTGTAGCCCGTAGTCGCAAGAACTTTTTTTACTTCGACTTCGTAGCCAGCGGCGCGCGCCATCTCGAGCAAGGTTTCGCCTTCTTCGCGCGATGGTGTTTCCAACGGCCAGCGCATCAGGCGTTGACCAAATTTTTCCAGATTTTTTTCATGCATCTGGGTGCCGATTTTATCGACCAACAAGACCACTGATACGTGCGCGCCTGGAAAATCCTGAACTAAGCGCGACATCAGTTGCATATCACGTTCGCTGATGGCTTTCGCATCATGAGCGAGTAACACGCGTCGCGGTGCTTGCGACGTTTGTGCGTTACGTGCTTCATCAATGGAGATATCAGCCAGTATCTGATTAAAGCGATCGAGCAGGGCTTCGGTGTTCTGCGGTAAAAAAACTTCAATTTGCAAGCCATCGGATTTGCGCAGCTTGTTAATAAGTAGTCGGCCGTAATGATCTAGCAAGCCATCGTTGTCGCTGCTTAGCGATAGTGAGAGGCTCTCTTCGCGAACTCCGCGCAGCACATAATCAAATCGGCGGCGATCAGCAGTGCGAAGGAAGATACCCTCGGCGCCTATCAATTCGGCCATGTCGAGATTTCTGTCCATTAGTTAACCGTCTCCTCAGTCTCCAACCTACCGTCGGCGTCGAATTGCATATTCGGTGGTACCGTCGTTTGTGGACGCTGCACAGGTGCCGCACCTGGACGGATGCTAGCTAAATTGAATACATAGGCAATAACCTGCGCAACCGCATAATACAAGTCTTCGGGAACTTGATGGTTAACCTCGGTGGTGAAGTACAGCGCACGAGCTAGCGGAGCGGCTTGGAAGATTTCTACACCATGTTTTTGTGCTTCTTCACGAATACGTGCAGCGACCGCATCAGCGCCTTTGGCTAACAATATCGGAGCGCTATCACCATTCGGATCGTAGGCTAGGGCAACGGCAAAGTGTTCCGGGTTGGTGATCACCACGTCGGCATTTTTGACGCCATCCATCATGCGAGCATTCGACATTTCGCGTTGACGGCGACGGATTTGCGCCTTAATTTCAGGGCGACCCTCCATGTCTTTCATTTCATCTTTGACTTCCTGTTTGGTCATGCGCATTTGTTTATTGAACTGCCAGCGCTGAAAAGGAACATCAATCAGCGCAATCACCGCGAGGGAGCACGCCATAATCAGGGAGGATCGCGTTAGCAGCTCGCCGGCGATTGACAAACCAGGTTCGAGTGCCATACGGCTGATCTTGTTGAGCGTGCCGACATTGTCAATTAATACCCAGGCTACCGCGCCGCTAACTAGTGTGAATTTTAGTAGCGCTTTACCCAATTCGACAGCCGCTTTTACGCCGAACATTCGCTTGAAGCCATTGAGTGGATTGATCTTAGAAAACTTGGGCGCAACGGAACCCATTTCAAACAGAAAGCCGCCCGTCGCACCGGAGGAGGCGATGGCAACAGCCGCTGTCAAAAGTAACAAGGGTGCGATTAGCAAGAAGCTATCGAGTAATTCATGGGCAAAAATCGCAGGGAGTAAATTCGACGAATGCACTAGCTTGCGGTCAAAATTAAATCCCGACGAAAACGCTTCGGCGAGTTTCGAGATCAGCATATTGCCGGTGATAAGAATCATAGCTAATGCAGCGATAGTAACCGCCGCCGCAGGCAATTCCGGCGAACGCGCAACCTGACCTTCTTCGCGGGCCTTTTGCAGGCGCCGCGAGGTGGGTTCTTCGGTTTTTTCTTCTGAACTCTCAGACATATCAACTCACTAAGCCAACGAGATCACGAGCGTGATTAAACGCCTGCATCCATAGCCACTGTATGCGGCCAACAATGCCATCCATCGCCAGTATTAGGACAAAAAAACCAGCGATGATAGAAGCGGGTAGACCTACGGAAAAAATATTCAAACTAGGTGCGGCACGTGTAATCACGCCCATACCAATATTAATAAATAACAGCGAAACCATGACCGGCAGAGCAATCAACACACCACCTAAGAAAATCATGCTGCTCCAAGCTACCACTTTACCGAAAGCGACTTGCCCGAGAATGCTTTGTCCAATGGGAACGGCGGTGAAGCTATCGAGCACCATAGAAATCATGATGATGTGACCACCGAAACCCAAAAAAACGAGTGTTGAGGCGATCACGATAAATTGAGCGATCACGGGAACGTTACCGACATTCGGATCAATCAAGGTAGCCATCGACAGGCCCATCGAAGACGAAATGGTTTGACCGGCAACGGTTAGTGCACCCGTGGCGACTTGTAGCATCAGCCCCATCATGGCGCCGATGAATAATTGATTCACGATTTGTAAGATGCCATTGGCTGTCACTGGATCAATCACGGGCCAGTTCACCAGTGGGTAGATCAGAATCGTGACGACTAACGCCAGCATGATACGAATGGGAAGAGTTAGGGCATCCAGCGAAAACAAAGGAGCCGTCACCAGCAAGGCCGAGATGCGCAGCATCGGCCACAGGAACATATAAAAGCGTTCGACGATTTCGGATGCTAGTAGTGTCATAGCGTCGCTCCGAACGCTCCGTGTGAATTAAGAAAACAGCGCAGGGATGCGCTTATAAATGTCTTTGGTGTAATCCACCAACATAATCAGCTGCCAGCTACCAAAAATAGCTAAGGTAGCGCCCATTGCAGCCAGCTTAGGTATGAACGATAAGGTCGCTTCATTGATCGAGGTAGCGGCTTGGATTACACCGATGAATAAACCGACTCCCAGTGCAACCAGCAGCAGAGGTGAAGAGATCAGTACGATGGCCCACAGTGCGCTACGGCCTAAATCAACAACGGTTGCGACTTCCATGATTGTGTCCTTTTTTTTCTTTATCTTATTAAGGCATCGCGAAACTAGACGCGAGTGAACCCATTAACATGCTCCAGCCATCGACCAGAACGAACAACATTAATTTAAACGGCATAGAAATCATCATGGGTGAGAGCATCATCATACCCATCGACATCAACACCGATGAGACGATCAGATCGATCACCACAAACGGTATGTAAATCAAAAAGCCAATCGTAAAAGCGCTTTTCAATTCAGACGTCATGAAGGCGGGCACCAGTGTTGTGAATGGTACCGATTCGGGGCCAGTCAATTCGCCTTTGGCACGCGAAATTTCCATAAACATCGCAATATCTTCTTCGCGGGTTTGTGCCAGCATAAAACCGCGGATCGGCGCTTCTGCAGCGGCCAATGCTTCTTCAAACGGCAAACCAGAATTCATATACGGCAGGATGGCGTTTTGGTACACATCCGTCATCACTGGCTGCATGATGAACAGCGTAAGAAATAAAGCCAAACCAGCGAGCACTTGATTCGGTGGTGTCTGACCGGTACCGAGTGCTTGGCGCAAAATAGAGAACACGATAATGATGCGTACAAACGAAGTCATCATTAACAGCATCGATGGCAGCAAGGTTAGTACCGTCATCAAACCCAGCAATTGCAGGGTCAGGCTGTAAGAAGTCGCGCCACCTTTTCCGGTGACCACATTCACGATCGGCATACCTTGTGCGAATACTGTCTCAGGCAATAGCGTTGCGCCCAGGAGTAAGAGTAGGGTAATCAGGACACGGCGCCACATAATCAGCTCCTATCCTTGTTTTGTTTGGCAGCGTTTAACAGATCAGCAAAGCGCTTAGCCAGCGGAGCGCTAGGCTCGGTAGACGCGGGTGGCGATACATGATCAGCTGCGATTTCTTCCTCAGTCAGCGGAAAGCCGGCAAGAGTATTAATTTGTTGGACGGTGACGCCGACCAAAATATCTTCATCTTTCACACGCAGTAAAATAATTTTCTGACGTGGACCGATCGATACCGTGTCGAGAATACGAATACGGCGCTGGCCCATACCGAGCAAGCTACCGCTTTGCATCTTCTTGAGCGCATACAACACCACTCCCAGAAGGGCTAGGACGATAGCAAAGCTGACGATGAAAGATAACCAATCAGTGGCGTGCATGATGTCTCTGTTTTAGATGTTGCGCATGCGTTCAGAAGCAGGAACGACACGTGTCAGGCGAATGCCGTAACGGTCATTGACGAGTACAACTTCACCTTGCGCTACAACGGTATCGTTGACCAATAGATCAAGCGGTTCACCGGCGATACGTTCAAGTTCGACGACGCTACCTTGCGTTAAACGCAGCAGATCGCGAATTTTCATTTTTGTGCGACCAACTTCCACCTTGATAGCCACCGAAATGTTTTGCAACACGTCGGGATTAATATGGTGATTCGCGGCTTCTTCAACAACCACGTTGTCGTCGGCCTGATCCTGGTCCTGGTCTTCGGTAGTTTCACTCATGATGGATCCTGATAGGGTCGGTTAAGTTAAATTGAGTTAAATGGTTTCTGGGTCAAGAGATTTTTCAATGCGGATTGCCACATTGGGTCCTGCCATGCCTACCTGGCATTCAAAGGCGGGTAGGTCGCCTATATAAATAGTTGCGAGTTCCGGTTTTTTGAAAAACAATAGGTCGCCTTCTTTAAGCGATTCAATACGCTGATAATCATCGACGACTTGACCAAGCAACACCTGCAGCTCAACCATGGAATCGCCCACCGCTTTGGTGAGATCTTCACGCCATTTCATAT
>CAINAY010000047.1 GCA_903846425.1 uncultured Noviherbaspirillum sp. | reverse complement strand
CACCACGCGATGCTCATTCAATACGCTAGCCAAAATACTTTCCTTTCCATTGGCCTTGCATATGAATGGGCGCAAAACGTACGAACATGGATTCAGAAAAAAATTCATGCTTCCAAGCCGCGCGTATCGCTTCCATATGCGCACCTGTGCGTGCATACGCATCCATCGCAGCGGCGTTTTTCCACAAACTAAATGTCGCTTGTCGAAATACGGGTGCTTCACCTAAACCAACCGCTAAATCGCAACCGTCAGCGGTGGTTAAATCTTTTTGTGCGTCGGGTGCATAACGCCAAAATGCGGCTGCGGCAGGAGGTCGTATGGAGGCGCGTGTCAGCGTCGCCACCATGGCATCGCTCGGTATGGCATCGCTAGCTGTCAGCGATACGCCATCCCATGAACCACGCACGCTGGAGGGTCGCAATGTCGCCATAAATAATTCATCACTGCGTTGACGATAGGCGGTAATTAACGGTGCTTGCTCAACAAACTGATTCGCTTCATCAACCGAATCAAAGACGCAAAACATGCCTTGATGGGATGGGCTAGGCGTTAAACCAAAACCACCATCAACACCACTACCCAAAGTTTTCATGAAACGTAGTCCAGGTGCCGGATCAGTAAACCAACTACCGAAGGCAATACGATTCCAACCCCAGCTCCAATAGCGAGGTCGAATTTTTGCAAGGAGGATTAAAACTGTTCCGTTAAAAACTTGAACGTTGCGACTACTTGTCTCATCAGTGTGTGCCACTACCTGAGGGGCCCTGTCCTCTTCGGAAGTCTTGCTCATAAGAGGGCCTGCTTCATCGTTTGCTCCGCCTTAAATGACCCGAGATAGCTAGAACAAAACGATCCCGGCATGCGCCGGGATCTCAATCACTTTGCTACTGGCGTTTTACCAACGCCCCTACTTATTTCTTACTCTCAGCAACCTGAGTTGGCTTACCGACTAACTCCGGATGATCTTTAATCATAGGGAAGCCATACAAAGGCTTATATGCACCTTGGTGACAGGTAGCGCAACTCACTTTGGCGACATCACCACCGGGACCTTTACGATCAATCGGGAAGGTATCCGTCAGCGGAACCATGTACGCATTGTTCACATCACGCGCCATACGAATACCGTGATACGCAGTAATACGTTGTGGCGGGCTGTTTTCCCAACTCTGGAATGAGCGTGTGTTGTGACAGAAGGTGCAATTAACACCCAATGAATTCGACATATGCGTCATCAGACCGTAGGTCCACTCCGCCTGCTTGGTCGAACTACGGTTACCCGACGGTAGTGGTGTTGGACCATTGACACGGATCGGCTTATCTTCCAGCAGATACGGTGTGAGCGGATCAGTAGGCAGCGACGATAAATTCACATGCTTACCGGGCACGTTCTGACCTGCATTATCACCAATGAAATCAGCGCCTTTATTTTGTGGCAGCGGTGTGAACCACACTTGCTGAGGCACAGGATTACCACGGTGGCAGGTATAGCACGTCACGCCAGTGTTGCTAACGTGTTGCTGCCAGTTGCTGTTGATATGACGTGTCATCTCAATCATCTTGCGCGCGACGACTTTGGTGTACTTCGAGTCGTCCGCAAGATTTTCCAAATTATGGCAATACGCACAACCATCTTTTGGTGCAACCCAGGTGGTCATCGCAGTCATCAAACGGATGAAATTACCAGCTGATAAATCACCTAGCACTTGCACGTTCTTGTAACTTGCTTTGGCCGTTGGTCCACCATCAGGTAATGGTGGCGACGATGGCGGAGCCGTATTTAATGCATCTTGTTTTTCAACGATACGCGGGTTGTAGACCTGAACCATACCGGTACCGCGATAACCCGTTTGTACGCTATCCATACCAGGTCGCTCGAACGGAGCTTCCTTGCACGATGCCAGTAACAACAGTCCTAGCGTCAAGGCCGAAGCCACTTTAAGTGTTCTGAAAATCATGGCTTGGCTCCTTGCAGCGTAGCAGGATCAATCACTGGACCCCACACCTGCGGATAAGGTGGAGCAACGCCATGTTTGACGGCCCACAGATACCAGTTATCAACGACGGTGCCGGTCAACAGAATGCCGATGCCACCTGTTAATGGGCACAACACAGCAAACCACCAAGCCCAACGGTGTATCGATTCCATCGTGGCGTTAAAGCCCATGGTCCAACGCCAGAACAATGCTGCGCGTTCCGTCGCTGTACCGCGATCAATAATTTGTTCGATCTCGCGCTCACCGCCGTAACGACCGACCGCAAGAATCGTTGCGCCGTGCATCGCAAACAACAGCGCTGATCCATACAAGAACGCAATCGACAATGCATGGAACGGGTTGTAAAACAAATTACCGTAACGCAGAGAAAACGCAGCGGTCCAATCCAAGTGCGGGAAGATACCGAACGGTACGGCTTCGCCCCAGCTACCCATCAACACAGGACGGAACAAACCCAATACTAAGAACAACCAAATCGCAGCAGCAAATGCCCACGCGACATGCGTACCCATTTTTAATGCTTTAGCGCGGCGATATACATTCGCCCACCACAGCAAAACAGAAATCGTTAAGAACAAACCAGTGATCTGCCACCAGCCGCCTTGGTTCAACGGTGCGAGTCCCAAACCATTACCGGGTGCAGGTGGTTCCAGCGCTAACCAGAACAACAGGCGCACAAACTGCACCGGATCCCAATTAACTGAGGCCAGCATGTTAAAGCCGATGATGTTGAACGCGAGCGTTCCAAACATTAGCGACATGATGCCGAGTGGGCCAAGATAAATCGGACCAATCTGCGCATTACCTATGCGGCCTGCTAAGTGCAGTAAGAAAGGTTTGCCACTGCGCTCTACTGTCGCGTTGTGCAATTCGGTACCGTGATGCACGGGACCTGCGACCTGAACTGCCGTAAATAAATTTTGATAATCAGCCATGGTGCTGTCTCCTGTGTCGCTCTATCGGTTCCAGATCGGCATGTTCAGCCACCAGCTCCACCATTCGGGCCAACCACGACTCCAAAATGGACCAGAAATTACTATGCACAGCGCAGAGAACAACACTGCTGCGAGCGCAAGAAATAAACCTAAACGGTGAATACCGAGCGTGCCGACCGAGTAACCGATCAAATCGCGGAAATAGGTATCTTCATGCTCAGGAGTTTTTACAACTTCGCCTGGGCCCGGGTTAGTGGACGAGAGCACCAGACCGCCGTGCATGGATAACGCCAATGCCGTAGCGAAGAAGAAGCTAATCGCAATCATGTGAGCTGGGTTGTAGTGGAAGTGCAGGTATTGATAACCGACGTTCGACACCCAATCCAAGTGACTGAAAATCCCGTAAGGGAAACCGTGACCCCATGCGCCCATCAAGATGGGGCGAATCACGACTAAGGTCACATACGCAAGTATGGCGATAGAAAACGCAAAAGGTACGTGATATCCCATACCGAGCTTGCGACAAATTTCTACCTCACGCAGTGCCCAAGAACCAAACGCTCCGATGGCACATACCGTGATTAATTGCCACAACCCGCCTTTCATTAGCGGCGCAAAGCGCAAGCCGTAAGAAAGATCAGGTGGCGCAATGCTGATCTGCCAGAGGTTCCATGTCGGCCCCTGCGATGCACTCCACAAAATGAGTGCTGTACCCAAGAAGGCAAAAAACACAGTCGTGACTCCGAAGAAGCCGACATAAAACGGCCCGATCCAGAAATCAAACAGGTCACCCCCCACTAGGGTTCCTCCGCGTACGCGGTATTTTTTTTCAAAAGTCAACATGCCCATGTCCGAGCCCTCCTACAAAGGATGAACTATTTCATCCCCTGAATATTCTGTTTAAGGTAGATGCTGACAGCCAGAAGCCGCCCGCATCTACCCACCACTGTGAAAGTGGATTTATGTTGATGCTTTTGGCATCGGTGCGTTCTGTGCTGTCGCGGCAGGTTTTGCACCGTCCAGCCAGTTGAACTTGTTGGTTGAAAGAAGGATGAGATGAATCATCGCAGCTAGTCCAAACAAAAAGATCCCTTGAACCACCATGGCTCTGAGGGGATCGTAAAGGCGCCATACTCTCCACATGGTTCCTACTCCCTAAAGTGTGTGTGACATGAACGAGTAGACCGCGGCCTGGACACCACCAAACAAGGATTTACAACTCTCCGCTCCAGGCAACCAGCTACGCCACGGCATCCCCGTCAGCGAACCGACGAGAGCAATGGTGAATACAACCGAGAAACCAAGAACAAAGACCATCCAGAAAGTCATGCTCGGTTCTTTCATGGATTTTTCCTCATTAAAGTGTGTGTGTGCCATGGTGTTACTCCTTTCGTTAGCGACGTGCCGAGGTCAGACGAACCAGGGACGCCATGCCCATACCAGGATGTGCGCAATCACGGCGATTGCCGTGAAACCCACCAGCCCCTGCATGTAATACGCATGGAATTCCTGAGCCTCTTCATCAGTCAGGCCGGAAATACTCTTCCTTTCAGCCATGAAAACGCTCCTTCAAATTGGCCTTACAGCCAGTGGTGCGCACCGCCCCGCAACCCTGGGCATCCGCAGCAAACTGCCACGACATTCTTTTCGCAAATGACGGCATCAAGCTCATGCCATTTCACCCACACGCATCGCATCACGCGAGCGAGTGATTCGCTCAACCGATACACTGTCTTCGCCTGCTCGACGTGCATCGCGCTCGGCGCGATCACGCAATTGCTTAGCAACAGAGATTTGCACCAGTACCGGTTCAGCAGCGACAAATTCATTTAATAAATCACGCGCATCGTCATCCCACAAAGTCTGCGCACGTGCTGGCGTAGGATCAACCCTATCCATCTCAGTACCGAGCGGCAAAATGTGAAACAACGCGTCGAATAAACAATTACAAAATTCTTGAATAATGTACGTAGCACCCGAATAACCCATGAAAGGTGTGCCGGTGTGGCGACGAATAATTGCGCCCGGAAACGACGCTGGAATGAATGAGGCTTTCATCGGTGATGCAGCGCCACCTTCAGCCAGATACATCCGCTCGTTGTAACTGCCGTACATCACCAGCGGTGGTTTTTCGCGCACCATCGTGCGGATCGCTTCGCTATCGGTTTTTTCACCGGGCTTACGTGCCACTGCAAAATTACAAGGCAAGCCCATTTCATCTTCTAAGAAATGACGTAGTCCACGTGTGTAGGTTTCATTCGCCACCACAGCAAAGGTTGCGGTCGCAAAAAAGTCTTGCGTGACTGAGCGCCACAAATCCCACACCGGTTTGATGGTGGTGTGTTTTTCGCGCTCAATAAATGGCTCAGGATCGAGATTCAACAACTCGCCCAACTTGCGTAAAAATTTTGTTGTGCTGTGTAAGCCTATCGGTGCTTGTATATACGGGCGCTCAAGTGCTTCGCATAACAAGCGGCCAAACTCGCGATACATGCAAATATTTACATCGGCTTCAACTAATCGAGCCACATCCGCGACGTGACTACCAAGCGGGAACACCATGTTGACTTCAGCGCCAATGCCTTGCACTAAACGACGAATCTCGGCTAAATCGCTAGGCAT
>CAINAY010000046.1 GCA_903846425.1 uncultured Noviherbaspirillum sp. | reverse complement strand
GGTGATGATTTGATGGTTTTGTTTGAAAATGCCAAACAGGTTGATGAGCTCAACAGTGCCGGCAAGCAATATTTTTTGAATGCCTTGCTAGAAAAAGCCAATCTGCGCTATCGCGACAAAGGCAGTGAAGGTGATTTGGCTCAATCACTATTTCAAGCCAAGCACCGTATGCCAGTAGTGGAAGATCATTCGGCTTAATTCAAAATAAAATTACATTCGTTCCGCCCCGCGCTATCAGCATTCCTTATTAAGTCTTACTGATAGCTGCGGGCGTCTTCAATCACCTTGCCATCGTTAGGCAGGCTTCCAGCGGCTACTAGCTTTACTTCTCCACGTAATTTCGTTACATCGCGGATTGATGCAATGATCGTTTCTGCATCGTTATTGGCTGAATTGAGATCCGCAACTTCGCAATGCAACGTCATTTGATCATTGCCCATTTCGCCTGTTACTACGAGTCGACCCTTCAGGATTTGCGGGTGGCGTTTAAGAATGTCCGCCACTTGAGATGGGTGAACAAACATTGCGCGTATTTTGGTCGTTTGGTCGGCCCTACCCATCCAGCCTTTTAAACGCTGATTGGTGCGTCCGCAAGGTGAAGCGCCCATCAAAATTGCAGACAAATCGCCCGTGGCAAAACGTATTAAGGGATAGTCGGGATTGAATGAGGTGATAACGACTTCGCCGACTTCACCATCCGGCAAAGGCTCACCTGTACCCGGACGGACGATTTCTAGTAGTAGGGTTTCATCCAGCACCATGCCGGGATTAACTTGGCCGTTGGTGAGGGTTTCATAGGCGATGTTACCGATATCTGCCGAGCCATAAGTTTGCAGTACGTGTGCCACGCCATGGTCATTTAGCCATCCACGCAAAGAGGGTGGGAGGGCCTCAGCACCGACTAATGCATAGTTCACGCTGCTGATGTCGTCGCCCAGCTCTAGCGCTTTTTCAATAATGATTTTTAAAAATGAAGGCGTACCGACATAGGCCTTAGGCTTGAGCAAACTCATGGCTTGCACTTGCATTTCTGTTTGGCCGATACCGGCAGGAATGATTGGGCAACCAAGCTTTGCGGCACCACCTTCCACCATCAAACCGGCGGGCGTGAAATGATACGCAAAACAGTTTTGAATCAGATCGCCACTGCGCACACCCAATGCATGCAGTGGTCTGGCATAGCGCCACCAGTCAGAGCCATGTCCTTCAGGATCGAATAATGGGCCGGGTGACATAAAAATACGTGAGAGCTTAGACGTAGCTGTCGTGGTTAAGCCACCAAACGGCAGTGACGCTTTTTGTAAGTCTTTCAGTTCTGATTTGCGCGTAACAGGTAATTGCGACAATGCTTTGCGTGAAGTGATTTGTTGAGCATCGACGCCTTTGAGTATGGCCGCCCAGCCCGCTGCTTGTTGAGCGCGCGATATCAGTGCAGGTAACGCAGAAAACAATTCTTTTTCTCGTACCGCAGGTTCACGCGACTCAAGTGCATCAAAAAAATCAGCCATAGCAGTACCTAAGAAAAAGAATGAAAGAAAAAAGAACTAAAGAAAAATTCGGTAGGAAAAAGAAAAAAAGTTAGTGTTGCCGCATCATTAATAACTGAGCATTAAACGATTGCAGGTACACTTATAAAGTATGCCTATCAGGCTAGCCAGCGCTTCCTACGGCGATAAAATTTCATGTCACGGAAACTGGTGCGGCCAGCGCTAGACATACCCAGATAAAATTCTTTCACATCTTCGTTAGCAGCAAGTTCAGATGCAGCACCTTCCATCACCACGCGACCATTTTCTAAGATATAGCCAAAGTCAGCGTACTTAAGTGCGATGGTGGTATTTTGCTCGGCGAGTAAAAACGACACTTGTTCGTTTTGGTTTAAGTCTTGCACGATGCCGAAAATTTCTTCCACAATCTGGGGCGCGAGTCCCATAGATGGTTCATCTAGCAAAATCATCGACGGTTTGGCCATTAAGGCGCGACCAATCGCACACATCTGCTGTTCTCCACCCGAGGTGTAGCCTGCCATCGAGCTGCGGCGCTGCTTTAAGCGTGGAAAATAATGATAGACACGTTCGAGTTCGCTTTTGAGTTCAGTGCGACTAATCTTGCGCGTATAAGCACCAGTGAGTAAATTTTCTTCTATGGTTAGGTGCCCAAAGCAATGACGCCCCTCCATTACCTGAGATAAGCCGCGTTTGACTAATTCATTCGGAGTCAGCTGGTCGATGCGCTCACTATTAAATTCAATACTGCCTTTGGTGACGTCACCACGTTCACCACGTAAAAGCGTAGAGATTGATTTCAGCGTGGTTGATTTACCCGCACCATTCGCACCCATCAGCGCGACGATTTTTCCGCGTGGCACTGATAAGGACACGCCTTTGAGTACCAGGATAACGTGGTCATAGATGACTTCGATGTTATTCACACTGAGGATAGAAGGTGCAGTCATGGGTAAATTATTTTTCTGTTGCATTAACCAATAAACGATAAGGTGGTGATGATCGTGGTTTAAAGACTATCCACGATCATCACATTCACTTACGCGTTAAAACAAATTAAGCTGAGCCTTATTTCATGCACGCCGGCGTAATGCCTTTTTCTTTGGCATAGCTGGCAGACGATTCTTCTAGCAGCTTGCGTACTAAGGCTTTGTCACCCGTGATCCAGTTTTTGGATACTGCTACCCACTGCTTACCATCCCACTGCACGACTTTCACAGCACCGGAGCCTTCGTGATCATCGCAGGATGTTTTAATCGTTGGGAACATATCCGAAACACCCAAGGCTTTTTGACGAGCCGCATCGATGTTTAGGTTTTCCAAACCCCAGCGCATTTGTTCACCAGTGACAGTTTTGCCTTTGCCATATTTATTTTGTGACGTGCGTAGAGCTTCCACCATCATGACAGCAGCGGTAATGCCACGTATGTACATCACATTGCCCACGCGATCGAGTTCTTTCAGATTGCCTTTGCCAGTCGAGTAAATCTTGGTGCGGATTTCATCGATGAGTGGGAAGTTACCTGGTGTGTTGTAACTCATGGCTGAGTAACCCTTAGCTGCCTCGCCTGCGGGCTCAGTATCTTCTTCAGAGCCAGCCCACCATACGCCTAAAATTTTCTCGCGCGGGAAGCCATTACGCTGAGCAGTTTTGAGACCCACTGCACTCATAACGCCAAATGTCCACATGATCACGTAGTCAGGATTAGCCTGACGAATTTGCAGCCATTGTGATTGTTGTTCATTGCCTGGAGGAGCGACTGGAATCTTAATCAGTTCAAATCCATACTTCGCTGCTTCAGCTTCCAACACAGGCAAGGGTTCTTTGCCATACGCAGAGTCGTGATAGAGGTGAACAATTTTTTTACCCTTGAGCTTATCCATACCACCGGATTTTTCACCCAAATACACCACCATAGCTGCGGCTTGATTCCAATAAGTGGTTATTAGCGGAAATACATACGGGAATACTTTTCCGTTCGCGGCGTCGGATCGTCCGTAGCCGATGGTAGTCAGAGGGATTTTGTCAGTGGCGACACGATCCAAAATGCCATACGCAATACTGGTGGATAAAGGTTCAACGATCGTTGCGCCACCATTTTTACTTTTCAGGCGTTCGTAGCATTCGACACCACGTGATGGGTTATATTCTGTTTCGCATTCTTCCCAGGTCAGTTTCACGCCGTTGATGCCGCCATTCATATTGACTAAGTTCATATAGTCAATCATGCCACCGAAAAATGATGTGCCGTTGGATCCATAAGGGCCAACGCGGTACGACAGCAGTGGGACAAATTGATCAGCTGCCCAGACGAAACCAGACGATGCGAATAGAGCAGCGCCTAGCACGAGTGATTTGATTAATTTCATATACTCCTCCTTGCTTGAAAACAGGTTCAATGCGGGAACGGCCAGAGCCGCAGTTTTTCTTTGGCGATTTGCCACAGCCTTGCCAGGCCATGCGGCTCGACAATCAAAAAGAAAATGATCAACGCACCGAACACCATCAATTCCAGGTTCGATGCAATGGCAGTTGAGATATTGGTAGCGTGTGCTAAGGTATTTAAGATCACAGGTAGCAGCACGATGAACGCTGCACCTAAAAATGAGCCCATCACCGAACCTAGGCCACCAATAATCACCATAAATAAAATGCGGAATGACAGATCTAAGCTGTAGGCTTCAGGCTCGACTGTACCTAAATAAGCGTACGCATATAGCGCACCGGCGACGCCACAATAAAATGAGCTCACCGCAAACGCGAGTAATTTAGTTTTCATCAGCGGTATGCCGATCACTTCAGCAGCCACATCCATGTCGCGCACTGCCATCCAGCAGCGGCCCACGTTAGATCGCACCATGTTTTTTGCCAGCAGGCCTAACGTGCTGACTATCACCAGTACAAGTAGATATTTAGCGACCGGTGTATCAAAATCAAATCCTAGGATTTGCATTTTTTGTGCAGTGATCACACCGGATGAGCTGTAATTCGTAAACCAGCGAACTTTGGTCAGTGCCCACACAACGAAAAACTGAGTAGCTAGCGTTGAAGCTGCCAGATAAAAACCGCGCACTCGTAATGACGGCAATCCAAATAATAAACCCACCGCCGCTGCGCACAAGCCACCTAAAACAAACGCTGCTAACAGCGGTATGCCCGGCACACGCAGCATGAAGTTGTAGGCGCCGAAAGCACCCACCGCCATAAAGGCAGCAGACCCTAGCGAGAGTTGACCAGCATAGCCCGTTAAAATATTTAAGCCGAGGGCAGCTAGAGAAAAAATTAGAAATGGAATCAGAATCGCCGAGAAAAAATACGGCGAAGCGAATAGTGGAACACCAATAAATGCCACTAGCACTAAAAGCACTATGCCGATTCGATCTTGTCGTATCGGGAAAATCTGGCTGTCGGTTTCGTAGCTTGATTTAAATTGTCCGGCTTCACGGTAAAGCATGAGCTTAAATCCTTCGTATAATTTTTTCGCCAAACAATCCTTCGGGTCGTACTAGCAAAAACAATAGTGCTAGCACGTAGGGGAACCAGCCTTCGATTCCGCCGCCTACGAAAGGACCGACATACACCTCAGCGAGTTTTTCTGAGGTGCCGATAATCAAGCCACCAATAATCGCGCCAGGTACTGAGGTAAAGCCACCTAAAATGAGTACCGGTAATGCTTTGAGTGCGATGAAAGTTAAAGCGAACTGTACGCCATTGCGTGAGCCCCACAGTAATCCTGCGACCAGTGCCACAAATCCCGCAACGCTCCAGACTATGCCCCAGATTTGTTGGAGTGGGATGCCGACAGCAAGTGCGGCTTGATGATCGTCGGCGACGGCGCGCAATGCGCGACCAACCTTGGTGCGAGAGAAAAATAAAGCGAGTCCTGTCACTAACAACGCACAAATCCCGGCGGCGATCACATCAAACTTTGAAACGATGATGTTAAAGCTTTGCATCAGACTTTCCATGGGTACGTCTTCGATACCCAGATCGAGTCGCTTAACATCAGACCCCCACATCAACTGCGCCATGCCCTCTATAAAAAATGATAGACCTATGGTCGCCATGAACAATGAAATTTCAGGCTGATTCACCAGCGGCCTAAGTACAACCCGTTCCACTGCCAGTCCTAGCAGGCTCATGATGACAATGGTGGCGGCAATCGCTACCCACAATGGCCAGCCAAATTCGGTGAGTGATACGCAGGTGAGCGCAGCAAAAAATACCATGGCTCCTTGCGCAAAGTTGAATACGCCTGAGGCTTTGTAAATCAGCACAAAACCTAATGCCACCAGCGCATACATCACACCTGAGAGTAAGCCGCCAATCAGCACTTCGAAGAAAAAATTCAGATTCATGTGTCTAGGTTCAATTCCGTGACGTTGATATGTTTGCGTAGCGCTTAGTGCTTAATGCTTAGTACTTAGTGCGCAACGCCCAGATATGCATTGATGACATCTTGATTGCTGCGTATTTCATCGGGCGTGCCATCACCAATTTTTTTACCGTAGTCTAGTACCACGACGCGATCAGAGATATCCATTACCACCCCCATGTCATGTTCAATCAATACGATGGTGGTGCCGAATTGTTCGTTCACATCGAGAATGAAACGGCACATGTCTTGTTTTTCTTCGACGTTCATGCCGGCCATGGGCTCGTCGAGTAACAGAATTTGTGGCTCGGCTGCCAACGCACGACCTAACTCAACACGCTTTTGTAATCCATATGGAAGACGCCCTACGGGTGTTTTGCGGATGTGCTGAATTTCTAAAAAATCAATCACTTCTTCCACTTTAATGCGATGGGCATTTTCTTCGCGTCGTGCAGGTCCGATATAAAGGGCCTGCATCAGAAAATTCGACTGCATTTTTAAATTGCGACCGGTCATGATGTTGTCTAAGACGGTCATGCCCTTAAACAAAGCGATGTTTTGAAAAGTGCGCGCGATACCGCTCTCTGCCGCGGCATGCGTGTCCATATCGCGCAGGTGCTGACCGCGATAGATGATCTCGCCCTGTTGTGGACGATAGACGCCATTGATGACATTGAGCATGGAGCTTTTGCCCGCGCCGTTCGGTCCTATGATGGCGCGTATTTCATGTTCGCGAACATCAAAAGAAATATCGGTTAGCGCCTTAACTCCACCAAACGATAAAGAAATGGCGCGTAAATCGAGGATGACATCGCCGGAACGACGAGTAGAAGACGAGTTATTCATCAGGCAGCCTTGCGTGTGGCACCAAAAGTTTTGGTATTGCGAATTTCCAGATCGGCACTGATGATGCCTTGACGACCATCTTCGAATTTGACTTGGGTTTCGATGAACTGCCGTTCGCGACCGTCGTACAGTGCCTCAATCAGAATCGCATATTTTTCACTAATGAAGCGGCGGCGCACTTTACGGGTGCGAGTGAGTTCATCATCATCCGGATCGAGTTCTTTATGCAGAATTAAAAAGCGATGAACTTGCGAGCCCGAGAGTAATTCATCATGCGCCAAATCGGCATTCACTTTTTCAACGCACTCAGCAATCAACTCATACACCGTAGCTTGGCTGGCGAGATCGCTATAGCCGCTATAGGCTAAGTTACGTCGTTCGGCCCAGTTGCCGACAGCTTCCATATCGATATTAATAAAGGCATTGCAGCTAGAACGGCCATCACCAAAGGCAACCGCTTCTTTGATGAAAGGAAAAAATTTCAGTTTGTTTTCTATGTACTTAGGAGCGAACAGCGTGCCATCCGCCATCTTGCCGACATCTTTAGCGCGATCGATAATTTTCAGATGGCCATCAGGATCAAAAAAGCCGGCATCACCGGTATGGAAATAACCTTCAGCATCAATTGCTTCAGCCGTATCGTCGGGTTTCTTGTAGTAACCCACCATCAGACCCGGTGAGCGCACTAACACTTCGCCGCCATCAGCAATTTTTACTTCAACGCCGCTCATCGGGCGACCTACGGTGTCGAGCTTTACGTCGCCCGAGCGCTGCATGCAAACGGTGACGCAGGTTTCAGTCATGCCATACAGTTGCTTGAGATTGATGCCTATCGAGCGGTAGAAATCAAACAAATCAGGGCCGATCGCTTCGCCGCCGGTGTAGGCGACTTTAATACGTGACATACCCAATACATTTTTTAGCGGGCCATAAATCAGCAGATCACCGAGGGAATATAAAACGCGATCAATCAGACTGACGGATTCTTTACCATCGAGTAGCTTGAGACCTACGCGTCGTGCTACTCGCATGAAGTAATGAAATAGCGAGCGTTTGATGGCGCTGGCATCTTCAATGCGGATCATGACTTGAGTCAGAATATTTTCGTAGATGCGTGGTGGTCCGAAATAGTAAGTGGGACCAATCTCGCGTAAATCACTGGCGACCGTAGCAGGCGATTCCGGGCAGTTTAGACAGAAGCCGGCAATATGGGACATCGCAAACGAATACAGAAAATCACCTACCCACGCCAGCGGCAGATAACACAACACTTCATCTTTTGCGGAGACCTTGTCAAATTCAATCAGCGTATAGCCAGTAGCGATCATCGCTGCATGGGAATGACAAACGCCTTTAGGTTTGCCCGTTGTTCCTGAGGTGTACAAGATAACGGCAATATCGTTAGTCTGTCCCAGATCGATTTGCTGCTGAAAGAAATGAGGATGATCTTGATCATGCACTTTACCTAGCGCTTGCACACTATCGAATGAATGCACACCCGATTGTGTGTAGTTACGCAGGCCGCGACCATCGTCATACACAATGTGTGTCAGCCCTTTAACTGTCTGGCGAATTTCTAATAATTTGTCGACTTGTTCTTGATCTTCAACGATAGCGAAATCAATTTCAGCGTTCTCTAATACATAGGCCATGTCGGCTGCTGGCGCATCTTGGTAGAGCGGAACAGCAACACCACCCAGACATTGAGCTGCTGCCATCGCCCAGTACAGACGTGGTCGATTGTCACCGACCACGGCGAGATTCATGCCGCGCTTAAACCCCAGCGCTGCTAATCCGCAAGCCAACAAGCGCACGTGGGTTTCTACTTCGGCCCATGTCGTGGTTTGCCAAATACCCAAATGCTTCTCGCGAAAAGCGGGATGCGTAGGTCGCTTGAGCGCATGCTGCTGCAATAGCCGCGGAAAAGTATCCGTGGCCTGTTTGTTGGTCTCCACCATAACCTGCCTTCTTATGAATTCTGATTGCTGTGCTAACTAACCAATTTGGCAAGTTGCACTCGCTTATTTTGGCTAATGATACCGAGCTTGGCCGTTTTTCATGCGTGTTCTAGAAGAAAGCACGCAAGTTTTCATGCTGCGACGCACCAAATTATTTCTTTCATGCTCTTTAATACACGTAACTGCATTGAGCTAAGCCTTTAACTGGCCTATCTGTTGAAACTATGACCTGAACTTCGGCGTCAATCCAGCCGCGACAGTCATCAACAGCAGCTTAGGGGATAGCGCGGGCAATTTTTAGTCTCCTAGAGTTTGTTGCCCTAACCAGAGGATTTACAGCAGCAATGCTTACAACGTGATTTGAAATCTCAATCCAGTGGGTGGCCGCGGTGTTGGGCGAATCAGCTAAAGCCGCTTTGCTACTTAAGAACAATGAATCGTGAGCAAAAAGATCAGCAGCAATCGCCTCAAGCATGGACTGCGGAGAAATTGCGTTCGCTCTTACATGATGAATTAACCGGCGATGAAGTGTTGGTGATATCAAATCGAGAACCTTACATTCATGAGCAAAGTGGCGACAGCATCATCTTGCGCCGTCCGGCGAGTGGTTTGGTGACTGCTGTCGAGCCCGTGATGCGCGCGTGTTCCGGAACGTGGATTGCGCATGGCAGTGGGTCGGCCGATCGCGCCACCGTTGATAGCTATGATCATCTGCAAGTTCCACCTAAGCGGCCGGAATACACCTTGCGCAGAGTGTGGCTATCGCCGGAAGAAGAAGCGGGCTACTACTATGGTTTTTCGAATGAAGGGCTATGGCCTTTGTGTCACATGGCTCATGTGCGTCCGGTATTTCGTACCTCCGATTGGGAACAGTATGTCGCCGTGAACCAGCGCTTTGCAGATGTGGTTATTGCTGAGGCACGCACCGATGACCCTGTCGTGCTGGTGCAGGATTATCACTTTGCGCTACTACCGCGCATGATCAGGGAGAAATTACCTAAGGCGACCATCATCATGTTTTGGCACATCCCTTGGCCGAATCCAGAATCGTTCGGCATTTGTCCCTGGCGTGAAGAACTTTTACAAGGTTTGTTGGGAAATACCTTATTAGGTTTTCATACACCTTTCCACTGCAAAAATTTTTTGGAAACAGTAGATCGGTATTTAGAAACGCGCATCGAGTACGAAGCATCGACTATTTCTCATGGCGGTGATTTGACGCAGGTGGAGCCGTATCCGATTTCTATAGCGTGGCCAGAGCCTGATACGACGACGGATGTAATTCACTCTAGAAAATTATTCAGACAAGAGTTACATCTGCCAGAGGCACACTGCTTGGCGCTGGGTGTGGATAGACTTGATTACACTAAAGGAATCGTCGAGCGTTTTCAGGCTTTGGACAGGCTGCTAGAAACGCATCCTGAATTAGTAGGAAAAATTACACTGCTCCAGATTGCCGCGCCCAGTCGATCATCGCTGGATGAGTATCAAAATTTAGAAGTAAGGGTGCGTAAACTGGCGTTAGATATCAACCAGCGCCATGAAAATGTAGCGGCACCTGCCATCATTTTGCGGATTGAGCACTATGACGGCGAGCAGTTAACTCACTGCTATCGAAGCAGCGATATATGCTTGGTCACCAGTCTGCATGATGGAATGAATTTGGTCGCCAAAGAATTTATTGCGGCACGTGATGATGAGATAGGCGTGCTGATACTCTCTCAATTTACGGGTGCGGCAAGAGAATTACATGAGGCGCTGATCATCAACCCGTATCATATCGAGCAGGATGCCCAGGCTTTATATCGTGCGATTACTATGCCCGAGCTTGAGCAGCGGGAACGTATGCTTAGCCTGCGTCAGGTTGTTAAAGACTTTAATGTCTATCGCTGGGCAGGATTAATGTTGTTAGATGCCGCACGCTTACGGCGACGTCAGCGGGTCAGTGAAAAAATTGATTCACATAGTCATCAGGGATTGCGTTAAACATGTTGAAAGAACTTTTTACTCCATCGGGCCGTCAAGAATTAAAAGATTTTGTACGCGATGATGTGCTTTGTCTGTTTGATTTTGACGGCACCTTAGTGCCCTTGGAAGCCTCGCCCGAAAAAGTTCACGTGCCAGACGTCGTGCTTGAGCGACTGCATCTGCTGCAGGGCCGTGCGCGGGTTGGGATAGTCACGGGTCGCGGTATAAGCGATATGCGTCGTATGCTGGTGTTTGAGCCTGATTTTTTATTGGGCAATCACGGTATCGAAGGGCTGCCCGGTTGGGAAGCACATGCAACCACCTTTGAAGAAATTTGTGAGCATTGGCATGCTCAACTCAGCACGCAATTGGCTGCGATAGATAAACAACTTTGGATAGAGTACAAGCGCTACTCATTATCAGTGCATTACATGCATGTTGCTAATCCGTTAGAGGTGGCTAGCTTATTGCCTGAAATTTTCGCTGGTTTATCTCCGACACCCAGAGTAATCACCGGTAAAAGTGTATTTAATCTTTTGCCGCCGAATGCAAATGACAAAGGCAAAGCGGTCAGCGAGTTAATGTCATTCACCGGTGCATCATGTGCTTTGTATGCGGGTGATGATGTCACTGATGAGCATGTGTTTGAATTAAATCGCCCTGATTTGTTTACCATCAGGGTTGGAGCTAGTAAGGGTAGCGCCGCTTCGTATCAGATCGCCGATCATGAATCCATCGTCCCGTTAATGGATCTGCTGATCGAGTATTTGCCACATCAGCGAAAACAGGGATAGTTGAAAAGCTGATATGCAATGAAAAAATTAGATTTGGGCCTGATCGGAAATTCGCGTACTAGCGCACTCATAGATCGACAGGCACGAATCGTCTGGTGGTGCTATCCCCACTTTGATAGCAATCCGCTCTGTTGTAGCTTGCTGCGACCTGAGCCTATTGATGCGGCGCCCGAAACCTTCGGGTTTACCGATATCTTGTTTCCAGATAGTCATACGGTGCGTCAAGTTTATCAGCGCAACTCAGCCATACTGCAAACACGTATGGAAGACAGCACGGGCAATCTGATCGACATTATCGATTTCGCTCCGCGGTTTTATCGGCATGGCCGTATGTTTGCGCCTGCTATGTTAGTTCGGATTATCAAACGCGTTTCAGGTAGGCCTCGCATCGGTGTGCGTATGCGTCCTGCGTTAAATTATGGTGCGGACCGTGCTGCGGTGCGTTGCGGTGCGCATCACACGACGTATTACGGTGGTGCGCAATCCATGCGCGTAACCACCGATGCAGCTGTGACAGCGCTGACGGAAGAAAAACTCTTTTTTTTGCATGACAGCGTCACATTGTTGATGGGGCCAGATGAAACGGTGGATGGCACGCCGAGCGAAATCGGGCGCAGTTTTTACGAATCAACCATGGCCTATTGGCAGCGTTGGGTACGTAATCTGGCGATTCCGTTTGAGTGGCAAGATGTGGTGATTCGTGCTGCCATCACATTAAAGCTCAATGCGTTTGATGATACCGGCGCGATTGTCGCAGCTGTAACGACGTCGATTCCTGAGTCGGCCAATAGTGGGCGCAATTGGGACTATCGCTATTGCTGGTTGCGTGATGCTTATTTTGTGGTGAACGCGCTAAATCAACTTGGCGTGACTGCCACCATGCAGCGCTATCTAGAGTACATCTTGAATTTGATTGCCGATTCACGTGACATGCCTTTGCAGCCTGTGTATGGCATTCGTCGCGAAACGCATCTGGATGAAACATTGGCTGAAAACCTACCGGGTTATTTAGCTATGGGGCCTGTCCGGGTTGGTAATCAAGCGTGGCGGCAGGTACAAAACGATGTTTTCGGTGCCGCCATACTCGCCAGTACCCATGCGTTTTTTGATTCGCGTCTTGAACGTCCGGCGGGTCGACAAATGTTTGCGGATTTAGAGCGACTCGGCCAGCAGGCGATACGCGTTTATCAACAAGTCGATGCGGGCATATGGGAATTGCGTGGCTCGCAACGCATACACACATTTTCATCCCTGATGTGCTGGGCCGCGTGTGATCGATTGGCGGCGATTGCAACACGCTTGAATTTAAAACAGCGAGCGCTGTATTGGTCGAAAGAAGCAGCGACCATACGCAAGGTCATCATGGAGCATGCATGGAATTCACAATTAGGTAGTTTTGTTTCTACTTTTGATGGCGACAGGTTGGACGCAAGCTTGTTATTAATGAGCGAGCTTCAATTTGTTGAGCCGGATGATCCGCGCTTTATTGGTACCTTGCGTGCCGTTGAAAAGCATTTGCAGCGTGGCGATTTTTTATTGAGGTATGACGAAGAAGATGATTTTGGACGACCCGATTCAGCCTTCATCGTCTGTACGTTTTGGTGGATATTGGCACTCGCTAATACGGGTGAAAAAGCGCGTGCACGAAAACTATTCGAAAACATACTGCGCTGTCGAAATCATCTCGGACTGCTGTCAGAAGATGTATCGATTGATGGTAGTGAGTTGTGGGGGAATTTTCCTCAAACCTACAGCATGGTCGGTCTCATTCAATGTGCGACACGCTTGTCTATTCCGTGGGAAAAGGCGTACTAGTACATCAGCCATTCATTATTCCCATTCATGTTGCTCATAAAGCGACAAATTTTTTAGCGACTCCTACCTAGAATTGACGAAATTTCCTGTTGT
>CAINAY010000045.1 GCA_903846425.1 uncultured Noviherbaspirillum sp. | reverse complement strand
TCGTAGGCGTCGGCCATGCTCAGATCAGTTTCGCCCGTGATAGGCGACATCAATGTACCCGCCGTTCGCGCCTTTAACAGCGCGTGGGCGTAACGATTCGTTAGCGTGGACATCAACATAAGGCTCTCCTCAGCAGTCAGACAGTCAATCAGTCGGACTGCAGAAATTAAGTAAATACTAATTAGTCATAATTTGAACTAAATAATATAGGCAGCTTTGTGAGGGAGCAAATTTTTCTGAAAACGATATTTTTTTGAAAATAAATCTTGCGATTAAAAGACATAAAGACACTTCAATCGGCTGTCTTTTCATGTACCTAGTTACATACAGACCGATTATCATGCGGCTTAGTTTCTTAAGGTTTGCCTCTCAATTTGTTCAAGCGACGTAAATTTTTAGTCGTTTTGACTACACCCGCATTTATTTATCATTATGGAAATATCCTTCGCAAAGCAAATTCAGCAACTCAAGCTCGGAGAAGGTGACGTATTCCATGGTGAGGGCATTTTGGCGATTACCAAGGCCTTGCTGCAATCGGGGGTCAGTTATATCGGTGGCTATCAGGGCGCACCCGTATCGCATTTGCTAGATGTGATGGTGCAAGCGCGCGAACTGGTAGGTGAGTTAGGCGTGCAGGTGGAAGCCTGTTCGAATGAAGCGTCTGCCGCCGCTATGCTCGGCGCGTCTATCCATTATCCGGTGCGGGGAGCCGTCACCTGGAAATCCATCGTTGGTACCAATGTCGCAGCCGATGCGCTGGCTAATCTATCGTCCCCCGGTGTGACTGGCGGGGTGTTGATGGTAATCGGCGAAGATTATGGTGAGGGTGCATCCGTGGTGCAGGAACGCACCCATGCCTATGCGATGAAATCCTGCATGCTGCTGCTCGATCCGCGTCCGGAATTGTCTGTGATGGTAGACATGGTTGAGCATGCATTTGCAATGTCGGAAGCGTCGAACATGCCGGCCATGATGGAGTTGCGGATACGCGCCTGTCATGTGCGTGGCAGCTTTGTGTGCAAAGACAATCGCACAGCGAACGTATCAACAAAATCGTTAATGGCTGAGCCAGCAGCCTTTGATTACTCACGCTTAGCTCATCCACCCGTTACCTTCGCTCATGAAAAACGCAAACTAGAACATCGTATTCCCGCTGCGCGTCAGTACATACTTGAACATCAGCTCAACGAACTATTTTCGGGTGAGCATGATTCGGTGGGCATTATTGTTCAAGGTGGTTTAAGTAATGCCTTGCTGCGTTCGTTACAGCAGTTTGGGTTGGCCGATGCGTTTGGTCAGACGCAGGTTCCATTACTTGTGTTGAATGTGACCTATCCCTTAGTGCCCGATCAGATTGCACAGTTTGTAGAAAATAAAAAAGCCGTGCTGGTACTCGAAGAGGGAGCGCCTGAATATATAGAGCAAGAGATAGCAACATTGTTAAACCGACGTGATCTACCTACTCGATTACATGGCAAAGATATGTTGCCTGCAGCGGGTGAGTTAACGCCCGAAATCATGATGGGTGGTCTGCAGCAGTTTTTTGCAAGGCATTTACCTAATGTCGATACGGAAGTTGTGAAGACTGTTATCGATGCCACCGTTGCGCGTCGCAACAGCATGGCCGCTAAGCTTGATCAAACCTTGCCCGCACGACCACCGGGCTTTTGCATAGGTTGTCCAGAACGTCCCGTATTTTCAGCGCTGAAGTTAGCGCAGAAAGACGTGGGTGAAGTTCACATTGCAGCCGATATTGGTTGTCATTCCTTTGCGACCTTTGAGCCCTTTTCTATGGGGCATTCCATACTCGGTTATGGCATGAGTTTAGCCAGTCGAGCAGGTGTCTCACCGCTGATGCAGCGGCGCGTGCTATCGATTATGGGAGATGGAGGGTTTTGGCATAACGGCTTACTCACCGGTGTGCAATCGGCGCTCTTTAATGGTGATGATGCGGTATTACTGATTTTTAAAAATGGCTATACCTCGGCCACCGGTACGCAAGATATTATTTCTACGCCCAACAGCACGTCAAAAATACAAGCACACGACAAATTAGCGAGCCTCACGGCCAACAATCGAACGATAGAAGACACGCTCAAAGGTATAGGTGTGCAATGGATGCGTACCGTGCATTCGTATCGGGTCGCAACTATGCGAGATGTGTTGAAAGAAGCACTCACCACGGATTTCAATGGTTTGAAAGTCATCATTGCCGAAGGCGAATGCCAGCTAGAACGGCAGCGTCGTATTCGTCCGTGGTTAGCCGATCTTTTATCGCGCGGGCAGCGCGTGATGCGCGTGAAATATGGCGTCGATGAAGATGTGTGTAATGGCGATCATGCGTGCATACGCTTGTCTGCGTGTCCTACGCTGACGTTAAAAGATAACCCTGATCCACTCAAAGTCGACCCAGTAGCTACCGTGCTCGATGGTTGTGTTGGCTGTGGTCTGTGCGGTGAAAATGCGCATGCAGCGACCTTGTGCCCGAGTTTTTATCGTGCCGAAGTTATTCAAAATGCGCACTGGCATGAAAAACTTTTGGCGAGCTTAAGACACCTGATGCTGCGCTGGGTGCAGCCAGCATGAGCTTGAATAATGTAATGAATTCTTCAACCCACGCGCCGCGTCCTTTATCGGTACTGATTTGCGCTTTGGGTGGCGAGGGTGGTGGTGTATTAAGCGATTGGTTAATGGAGATCGCGCGCAAGGCCGGCTACGCTGCTCAGGCGACCTCGATTCCCGGTGTGGCACAACGTACCGGAGCGACCACGTATTTTTTTGAGCTGTATCCTGTGCCCGTTACTCAACTCGCCGGGCGTAAGCCGGTGTTTAGTCTAAATCCTATTCCCGGTTCGCTCGATGTGGTGATTGCTTCAGAGTTGTTAGAAGCAGCACGTTGTGCGAGCAACGGATTACCTTCTTCAGATCGCACCGTATTCATTACCTCTACCTCACGCACCTTCACCACGACTGAACGGTCCGCCATGGGTGATGGCCGATTGGATAGCGCTGCTTTACTCGCACTGGTGCAATCCGTGAGTCGAGCTCATCATGCCTTCGATATGCAGCGCGTCGCGGCAGAGAATGCCACCGTGGTGAGTGCCGTCATGTTGGGCGCATTAGCGGCGAGTGGTGTGCTGCCAATTGACCGTGCCGTATGCGAAGAGGTGATACGCGAAGGCGGGCGCGGCGCACAAGCGAGCTTGCAAGGTTTTGCGGCGGCCTGGCAAGTGATTGCACAAACCAATCAGCACACTGAACAAGCTAAGCATCTGATTAATTTGATTGGCGACTCAGAAAAAAATGTAGCTGAGCTGGCGGGATTTCCTGCACCAATTAACGATATGCTCCATTTGGGTTTGTTACGAGTTCAGGATTATCAGGGCAGCGCTTACGGAAAATTATATTTGTCGCGTGTGCGCAGCTTGCTTGATGCAGAACATCGTGCCGATGCTGACGCACTGCATGGCATGCAATTGACACGTGAAGTATCCCGCTGGTTAGCCTTATGGATGTCTTTTGATGACATCGTTCGCGTGGCCGATTTAAAAAGTCGTGCCTCACGTAGTGAGCGAGTGCGGCGTGAAGTTGGCGTTAAGTCAGGTGATGTACTCGCCGTGTATGAGCACTTCAAACCGGGCGTGCCTGAGATCGCTGGTCTATTACCTAAGCCGCTTGCCGATCGATTACTGGCGTGGGATGCACAACGTGTAGCAGAAGGAAGAGAGCCTTGGTCTATGCCTATCAAGCTCGCGTCACACACCGTGCTCGGTGCGCTGCTATTGCGTTTACTCGCCACATGTAAATATATCCGACCCTTTAGTAGTCGTTATGCCGAAGAGCAGGCACTGATTGAAGAATGGTTAACAGCTGTCATGTCGGGTTTAGCCGAAGATTGGCAGTTAGGTTACGAGTTGGCTTTATGTGGTCGACTGATTAAGGGCTATGGCGAAACCAATCATCGAGGACGCGATAATCTGCTGCACGTGATACGTCACGTCGCTAATGATCAGCGTACAACGGCAGCAGCGCGTGCTACTGCACTACGACAAGCGCGTGAAGCAGCGCTCACGGATGAGGCGGGTACACAATTAGATCGTGTATTGAAAGATCTCGGTGCGCCAGCACGACCTATCAAAGCTCAGCCTATACGCTGGATGCCGCGCAGTCGAAATACGTAATAATTAGCAGTTAATGAGGAACCGTATGAGCAAGACTGTGGTGTATACCGTGCACGTAGAGTTTGGTGATTGTGATCCTGCACGGATTGTTTGGTTTCCCAATTTTTTTCGCTGGATTGATGCCGCATCCCGCCATTTTTTTATTCAGTGTGGTGTGCCGCCTTGGCATGAGACGGCTAAAACTATGGGCTTAATTGGAACGCCATTGGTTGACACGCAAGCTACTTTTATTCGAACTGCCAGCTATGGTGATGTACTGGCGATTCACACCTCGATTACCGAATGGCGGAATAAAAGTTTTGTGCAGAATTATCGAATCCTGCGTGATGATGTAGAGATCATGACCTGTAATGAAGTCAGAATATTTGCGGCAGACAAAGAGGGTGGAGGGATTCGAGCACTCCCCGTGCCCGAATCGATACGATTAGCGTGTTCCTGAATTTATAAAGTACGCTCTGCCGCGCTGATTACGACGCCATCGCTCCAAGAGGGCTCACACCTATCCAGCGCACGTGCAGCCATTGCAAGAAAACATACCAAACGATAGCACCAACAGCTAGTGTGACCCGGGTACCCAAGACCGTTCCAGCAGGGTACTCAACTTCGTTCATACGATCGCGCTTGCGCGAGGAACGAAAATTCAGAACCGCCCACACTAACAAGCTACCGAATAAAATCACATCAGCCAGGTTGCCATTTGAGATCAAATGCGCCAACGCCCAGATTTTGACTCCTGCCACCATAGGGTGACCAATTTTTTCTTTGATGATATTGCGAGGAACGTAGGCGGCTGCAACTAAAAAGAAGGCTAACAAATTAAGTATTAGCGCAACATTGCGAGCGGCAATTGGTGGTTCCCACAGTGGTAAGGGTGTTAGTCGTGCTTGTCCGTAACCGATGATCATTAGCCCAAAGCCAGCTATCGACACTAAAGTAATCAGAACTTTCCAGCGTTTTTCACCCAGGCGTTCTAGCATGTGTGAGCGCCAGTCATCGGTAAATATGCGAGTTGAATGGGCGACGATAAAGAGAATGAGTCCTAGAATCAACAAAGGCATGAAACGCTCCCAAAATGAGCTGTAGGTGAAGGGACGCAGTTTAGCGGATTCTGCTGACAAGACGATAAATCGGGCTAAACCACTCCAACCCCAGCCTCGGTTACCATGTTGACATTGAGGCAGCTTCCAGCCTTTTCCTCTGATTTATTTTTAAGACTAGGTATGCAAACTAAACCCGTTGCCTTGCGCCAGATCGTCGCAGCCGTTATTGGTAATGCACTCGAGTGGTATGACTTTGTGGTGTACGGTTTTATGACTGTCATCATTTCTCGCTTATTTTTTCCTACGGATAGCGAATACGCCTCATTGCTTTTGACGATGGTGACCTTCGGCGTTGGCTTTTTTATGCGTCCGATAGGTGGTGTGCTGATTGGTATGTATGCCGATAGAAAAGGGCGCAAAGCTGCACTACAGCTCATCATTTTTTTGATGACCATATCAATTGTCATGATTGCTTTTGCACCGACCTACGCCGCTATTGGTATCGCTGCGCCTATGATCATTTTGCTGGCGCGATTGTTACAAGGGTTGGCTACGGGTGGCGAGTTCGCCAGTGCGACAGCATTTCTGGTGGAAAGCGCACCGTCAGGACGACGTGGCTTTTTTGGTTCTTTGCAGATGGTGGGTCAAAGTCTGGCGGCACTTGCAGGAGCCGTGGTTGGCATGCTGATTACGCAAGGCTTAACGCCTGAGGAAATCGATAGCTGGGGTTGGCGCTTGCCGTTCTTATTTGGTTTGTTGATTGGCCCCGTGGGTTTGTATATTCGACGTTACCTCGATGAGACCGAAGCCTTTATCGAAGCAAGCCAAGCTGAGATCGAACGAGTCGGTTTGTTGCGTCTGTGGCGCGAGCATAAGCGCAGTATTTTGGCTTGTTTTAGTTTGGTAGTGGCTGGCACTATTATGTATTACGTGGTGCTGATTTATATGCCCACCTATGCCAAAACCCAATTGAAAATTCCATTGGCGGATGCCTTTGCTGCGCAAGTAGCGGGACTACTTTGCCTCACCGTCGCGATACCATTTTTTGGTGTGCTGAGTGATCGTATCGGACGTAAGCCCGTTCTATTCGTCGCGATGCTTTGCTATTTTATTTTCCCTTATCCTTTATTCGCGTGGTTGCAGGCAGATCCAACCGTACTACGCCTCGCCATTATGCAAATTGTATTGTGTACAACGGTGGCGATTGGTTTTGGCCCTATATCAACGGCACTCGCTGAACAGTTTCCAGTGCATACACGCTCAACCGGTCTTGCGTTAGCCTACAATTTTGCGGTGATGTTGTTTGGTGGTTTTGCGCAGTTGATCGTTACGTGGTTAATTCGCGTGACAGGCACACCGCTTGCGCCAGCCTTTTACGTAATGTTTGGTGCCGTCGTCGGGACGATAGGTGTCATATTGATGGTAGATCACTACAAAGAGGAAAAATTACAATGAATCAGCCTGTCGCTCCCAGTGCAGAAGATCAGTTTGACGAAGAGACATCGCGTCGAATTGAAGCGATTTATCTGACGCCAGATGTCGCCAATCAGCGTGACAAAGTATTGGCGATGTTAGCGCCGCGCGCGGGTGAAAAAGCATTGGACATAGGTTGCGGCCCCGGATTAACAACGCAGGCGCTGGCGCAGCAGCTAGGTGCGACTGGCAAAGTGATTGGTGTGGACATTGCTGCGCCTATGCTCGCGATTGCTTTAAAGCGTTGTGAAAATTTACCGCAGGTGAGTTTTTCTCAATGCGATATTTTGAGTATGCCGTATGAAAACGGCAGTTTTGATATCGCCTTAGCGACCCAAGTATATGAGTATGTTGAAGCGATTGACGATGCGTTGGTTGAATTAGCGCGTGTGATACGACCCGGTGGCCGAGTCTTACTGGTTGATACAGATTGGGAATCGTGTGTTTGGGCGAGTTCGGATGATGCACGCATGCGTCGTGTGATTGATACTTGGAATCAGCACATCCCCGAGCCGCAGTTACCGCGCACACTTAAGCATCGTATGGAGCGCGCCGGGTTTAATGACGTAAAGGTTGATGTGATTCCACTCGTGAATCTGGCTTACGATCTTCACACCTACAGTAATGGGATGTCGACAGTGATTGGTAGCTTTGCTGCGGGACGAAATGGTTTGTCGGCCCAAGATATTGCGGAGTGGCAGGCTGACTTGAAAAAGCAGGGTGACAAAGGACAGTATTTTTTCAGCCTAAATCGTTACGTCTACCTGGCAGAGCGGGGATAACTATCCCCGCTTTATCACAGCGGGGATAGGGTAATTATGCGTCGTTGCTTGCTGCAGGGGCTTCTTCCTTGTTCGACTTTTGGCTCATCCACCAGCCAGCTATGACGACCAAGGCAGCTCCCATGACACCCGTCAGACTTAATCTGAGACCTAGGTCAGGAAAATGCAGCGCGCTCGTAGGCAGTAAGTTGGCTACCGTGTCCGCAATTGCTAGGTCGGTAGAGATCATCGACCCGCCAAGGTAGCCTAAAAGAGCGGCACCGCCCGTGACTAATCCTGGAATGCGATCCATCATTTTTAGGACTATAGAGCTACCCCAGATGACGATGGGTATGCTGACCATGATACCTAAGGTCACCAGCAGGATTTTGTGATCGGCGTGTGCCTGTTCGGCGGCACTGGCAACGGCAATCACATTGTCGATGCTCATGGCAAGGTCAGCAACTATGATGGTTTTGATGGCGGTGGAGAGTCGGTCGCCGCCGTCTATGTCACCCGCATCATCGCCTTCATCGCTCAATAGTTTGGCTCCTATCCAGAGTAGCAGCAAACCGCCTATGAGTTTCAGGTAGGGAAGGGTGAGCAAACTGACTGCAAAGCTAATCAAAAGAATACGAATAATAATCGCACCTATGGTTCCATAAAGAATCCCTTTGGAGCGCATTTCTACGGGCAGATTTTTACAAGCGAGTGCGATGACAATCGCGTTATCGCCTCCAAGCAGTATGTCAATCAGAATGATTTGGCCGATGACGACCCAGCTGATTTCCTGAAGAAATTCCATAAATTACTTTCTAGATCTGTTCTATTAAGATAACCGTTGAGATAGTGACTGATCTTTCTGGGCGTTTTTTTCTTCTCTAACTTGCCGCTCAATGGCTTGAACTTTTTCATCGCTCATACCAAATTGTTTCTTCAATCGTTCAAGGTTTTCACGCTCTGCTTCAGTCACGATTCCGTCAGCAAGTGCCTCACGTATCATGCTTTCGAACATCACTTCGCGGCGCTCGACTTGAGTGGTGTAGGCAGTAGCAACCACACCGGTCAAAATAGCTGCGAGCGCGATTCCTAGAATCTGCGTTAAAACCACCAACACAATACCGACCACGGATACGGGGTCGACATTACCCCAACCCGAGATAATAGTCAGCAAGTACCATTTCATAGTTGCTGGAATCGAAGGGAAAACATCTGGCTGAAGATGGCCCTCGGCGATATAAATCAGAGAAGAACAAAGCAGGCATGAAATCAACAGCAAGAACATGGCCGAGGTGAATGATTCACGCTCAATTTTGATGGCTTCTGCCAAATCTGACAGCGCGCTGTTGTAGCGCGATAACTTGAAAATCCGCATCAGTCTGAACAGACGCAAGAAACGCAAATCTATACCTGGCATCAGCAACTGCAAATAAAATGGAACCGTGCCAAAAAAATCGATGAATCCATAAAAACTGAAGATGTATTCCTTACGACCACGCCACGTATCGCCATGCGATGCTTCATATTTAACGCCATAGGACCATACGCGCAGAAGGTACTCTGCTGTGAATATCATCACGCTGGCGACGTCAAAAATATGAAAATAAAATTCGTAGGCTTCGTGCAGCTCGTGCACAGATTCCAAGATAATTGCCAGTACATTTAATACAACAACAGTGGCGATAAAAATTTCGCAGAAACGCGCTGCTTTGTTGTGGATTGAGCCATCCAGCAATTCATAGACGCGAGATTGAAGTGATTTCATGAGCATTGTCGAGCTGACAACATCAGCGTTATTGTTATTTTGACTTGAATAAATTACTGCAGTATTAATTACAGATTATCGTGATCAAAGGATAAGTACTAAATTGCTGCGAAATCCGCTGTCAGAATTATATACCTGCTAACCCTAAAATTTCTACTGAGCACATTCATCAAAAAACAGTAAAACAGCTATTTTCAACGTAGATAATTAGTTAAAAATCGCTTAGTTAATATTTTGGAATGCCTTAATTCAGTTTCATTAATTGCCAATCTCGTTTTTAGCCAGCTACACTCTAGGGGTTAGGGGGAGATGATTCTCCACCAATGCACAAACTGTGGCGATTTCTATTCAATTTGGTGTCGATCACATATTCGTCAGGTCCAGCCATCGTCGGCAGCTTGATATAAAAACTACACAATGGGCAGCCCCCGCTGATTTTCATGAGTGAACACGCTAATTCCACTACGGCAGTAACACCATTTCGACAATCTCTTTACGAGTTGCTGCTTGATGAGCGGAATAAATCCGGCAAAAAATCGTTCATCAATCGCTTTACGCTACTTCTCATACTGCTCAATTTATTTGTGCTTTTGCTGGAATCCGCACCTGCGATTTATGCTCCTTACCGTGATTTGTTTTTTGCATTCGATGTATTTTCGGTCGGAGTCTTTTCGATAGAGTATTTGCTGCGATTGTATTTGGCACCCGAAGATCCAGAGTTCGCGAATAAATCTTCGCCACGCCTGGCCTACATGACCAGCGTTCTGGGTGTGATTGACCTGTTAGCGATTGCGCCGTTTTTTGCTGGTCTATTGTTTGCCATGGATACGCGCTTGCTGCGAGTCATACGATTGCTGCGGATACTAAAAATTTCTCAGATATTTATTGAGGGAACGCGCGAATTTATACAGCTCAATCGTGGACGATCACTGCGACAGAAGGTGCATGCGCTGTTATTTACCAGCGACTATGGTGGGCGGCTTAATCAAGCTATCGAATTTTTCTTGATTTTTTGGATTGTGCTTTCGGTGCTG
>CAINAY010000044.1 GCA_903846425.1 uncultured Noviherbaspirillum sp. | reverse complement strand
CGCACTGTTGTCCATGCAAACACTAGCCGTTCGCTGGCCCTTAGGCCAACTAACTGCCTGATTCAGAAAATGAGCGATTTATGAAGAAATTTGACTTGTGCGTCATAGGCGGCGGGCCTTCGGGCTTTGCCGCGACGATGCGTGGCCTCGACTTTGGAAAAAAGGTCGCATTAATAGAAAAAAATAAGGTAGGTGGCGCAGGTATTTTCAATGGCGCACTGTCCTCCAAAACGCTATGGGAGCTATCAGAAAGCTACAAAAGCACGCGCCACACGGATTATGGCTATACGGTTAATGATTGTGATCTCAGCTATTCGGCGGTGATTCGTGAAATGCACCGCGCTGTGGGTGAAAAATATGCTCAGCTACGTGAACAGATTAATTATTTCAAACAAAAAGAATCGCTGTCGGAGTTTCATGGCCATGGGAAGATGATTAGCAAAAATGAAATAGAAATCACTCTATCTGATGGAAGTTGCGAAATTATCTGGGCTGAAAATATTGTGCTGGCCATCGGCAGTCATCCGCGCTATCTACCAACGATTCCGATTGATGAAAAAATCATTCTCACCAGCGACGGTATTGCTTCATTACCTGATTTCCCCGAGAGCATAGTGATACTTGGTGCCGGTGTTATCGGCTGTGAATTTGCGACTATTTTTTCCAACTATGGTCGAACCAAGGTTTTTTTAATTGATAAAGAAGATCGCATCTTACCGTTTGAGGATGAGGACATTTCATCGGCACTCGCGGCAAATCTTGAAAACAATGGTGTGGTAATCCATCGCGGCTCATCGCTAGAATCAATGAAGATCGTCGATGGAAAGGTCGAGTATGTGCTGAACTATAAAGATGGGCGCCGCGAAACTCACCTCGTCGATAATGCGCTCATTTCTATTGGTCGAGCCGCAACCACGGATAATTTAGGGCTAGAGGCCGCCGGGGTCCAACTCAATGAGCGCGGTTATTGCATCGATAATGCAACGCAAACTACTGTATCGAATATCTATGCCGTGGGTGATTTCACTGCAGATATTTCGCTGGTCAATGTAGGAGAGCTCGAGGGCCGTTATGCGGTTGAGCGCATCTTTGGCAAACCTGCGCGCGACCTGATTTATGAAAACATCTCTACGATCATGTTTTTGAATCCCGAGGTCGCCGCTGTGGGATTAAATGAAACACAGGCACGCAAGCGCAAACTACCCTACCGCATGGCGATGATGGATTACCGCTATATTAATCGCGCAATCGCTATGGGAAAAACCGGTGGCTTCTTTAAGATTTTGGTCACAGATGATGACGAGATGAAAATTCTTGGTATGCGCGTCATGGGCAATCATGCCTCGAGTACCAGCCAGGCAGTTGCCTTAATGATTGCGTTGGATGCTAGTATCGATCAACTAGCCGAGCTGATTTTTCCTCACCCCTCAGTACCTGAAGGCTTACAAGAATGCGCACGCATGTTGCGTGGCAAGTCCATTGTAAAGCCAGAAGTTTTTCAACTGGATTTGCGCTGCTATCGCGTTGATGCAGAAGGACGGGTAGAAAATCTGTATCACTAGGATACTTTTTACGTCATCAATGATTCTACGCAGGCTTAGAGGGATCAACTACCCTACTCGCAACCTTGCCTATAGTTAGTCCCTGAATCAATATCGATGAGACGACTATGCCGTAGGTAAGTGCAAGCACAATTTCGCGCTCAGGTCCGGTGGGTAAAGAAAGTGCGAGCGCTACCGATATACCACCACGCAAACCACCCCACGTCAACACCACACCAGAACCACGCGGTAGCTTGAAATACCCTGAGAAGACTTGCACAGGAACCCATACGGTCAGGAACCTCGCTATCAAGGTGAGCACCACCATCGCTATTACGGCCACCATCATATTGATGGAAAACGCAATCAACAAAATTTCCATACCTATCAACACAAAGAGCACGGCGTTGAGAATATCGTCAATCATTTCCCAAAACATATCGACATAATCACGCGTCGTTTCAGACATTGCAAACTCGCGGCCATGGTTTCCCACTACCAGCCCGGCAACCACCATGGCAAGTGGACCTGAAACATGCAGTTTGCTTGCAAGAACGTAACCACCCATGACTGCCGCCAAGGTCAGCATGACTTCCACCTGGTAATTATCTATGCTGGCCAGCAGCTTGAAGGTTATGTAACCCAGTAGCAGGCCATACAACAGCCCACCGCCCGCCTCGCGCATTAGCAAGCCTAAACCCTCGTCAAAACTGGGTACCTTGCCAACTATCAGCACGCCCATCAAGATAGAAAAAATAACAACACCGATGCCATCATTGAATAGTGATTCACCTGATATAACTAAGCCTAGATTTTTTGGGATACCTGCAGATT
>CAINAY010000043.1 GCA_903846425.1 uncultured Noviherbaspirillum sp. | reverse complement strand
CTGCGCGTGCGAACAGCGAATTCACGCCCGAGCGTGAATTGTTAGATGGTGAACGTCTCATCTTGCAATGCGCCAGCCACCAACATACTTTGCGTGTGGTGCACACACCAGGCCATGCAGCAAACCACTTGTGTTTGGTGCTGGAAGAAGATGGTTTGCTATTTAGTGGCGACCATGTTTTGAATGGCAGCACCACAGTAGTCGACCCACCGGATGGGCATATGACGGACTATTTAGAGTCACTCGATAAATTGTTGAACGCGTGCGAGCAACACCATATCCAATTTATCTTGCCAGCGCATGGCTATGTTTTAGGCAATGTATGGGGTGAGGCGCACGATGCGCGTGCTTGTATCGCGCATCTCAAAGCGCATCGACTCAAACGTGAGGCCAAGATTTGGGCTGTGATGCAGCAACACCCTGAGGGCAGCATGGATGACTGGGTAAAGCATGCTTACGACGATGTGCCTTCAAAGTTATGGCCTGTTGCCAAGCGTTCTTTGTTGGCGCATGTCGAGAGATTACAAAACCTCTAAATTCGTCAAAAGTGTGAAGCTCGCCGATACGCCGGATTCTGTGCGTATTGGTTGCCCAATACGTGACCGCCATTACTCTGGGCCGAGAGTCACCCACTCGGCTCGGTGCTACCTACCCGCCATCTCAGCGAACCGCCTCAACGATGGCCTACTTGGTATTGCTGCGCGCAGAGATTGCCCGTTTCACCCGAACTCAATCGGCTCGTCTCTGTTGCTCTAATCCTCACCTCACGGTGGAGAGGCGTTACCTCCTGCGCTGTCCTATGCAGTCCGGACGTTCCTCCAGTGCCTTGTTTCCAAGATTGCACCAGCGACGGCCTAGCGAGCTTCACCGGTTCATTATCGCTGTCGCTGTAAATTATTTTTTGAGTCGATCTCACACTTAAGAAAATACCCACACAGCAAAATCAAACTATCTATATTTTTTGCATGAAAGTAGGTAGAGTTTGTCTTTGAATCACCGTGCAAATTGGTGGTCCCCAGTGGTGCATTTTGGTGTACATGTGCTGGCAGGCTCTTTGATCTTTGTATTGATCTCTCTACCAGCATATGGTTTAGGCCTGTTAGTTCAGTACTTGGCTCAAAACGGCGCTGCTCCTTATGTCATCCAAGTACTTACTGTTTTGGAATACGCGATCGTGACCCTCGACGCGTTGGTTTTATTGACCTACCTTGTTTATACAAGTATTTATTCTCTCAAGGAGATGACGCAATGAATCGACTATGGCATGAAATAAAAGTAGCTGCAAGACAAGCCCCACGCCTGTACTTTGCCCCATTCATAGGCGCTTACAAAGAAATGCACAAGGAATACCTCGCGATGCGACGCGAATCTATGGAAGCCAGAATGCGCGATGCATCGCAAAAATCACAGAGATAATCGCATCTAACTATCAGCTTTTGCCCGATCGCCACGGGCCGCTTGACATGATTCGACTCTCTGAACTCAAACTGCCACTTACTGCGCTTCCTGTAGAAGCGCGACGCGCATCTGATGCACCTGCTGAAACGGATGAGGATCGTAAGTTAGCGCCGCATCCGATAGACGCGCTTCGTCAATTGGCTGCGCATGCGTTAGGTATAGCTGAAGACGAGGTTTGTGATTTAACCGT
>CAINAY010000042.1 GCA_903846425.1 uncultured Noviherbaspirillum sp. | reverse complement strand
TGCACGCCCATATACCAAGGATGCGCATGCTCTCCAATACGTGGCAGTTCCATAATTTCGCATAAGGATTCATGCGGTGTACGTGCAGACACCACTAAGCCTGATTTTTCTACCCGGTCAAGATAATGGTTATTCGCTTCGTAGCGATGACGATGACGCTCAGTCACCTCAGCACCATAAATCTCAGCGGCCAGCGTACTTGGTTTAACAGCGCAGGTTTGCGCACCCAGTCGCATCGTGCCACCCAAATCGGAATTGACGTCACGACGTTCAACCATGCCGTCATGGTTTTGCCATTCAGTGATCAGTGCAACTACGGGATTTTCAGTATCCGGATCAAATTCCGTCGAGTTCGCATTTTTCAATCCGGCGACATTTCGCGCATATTCAATCAAAGCTACTTGCATACCCAAACAGATACCGAGATACGGCACCTTAGTCTCTCGAGCGTAACGTGCAGCCGCAATCTTGCCTTCTACGCCGCGCTTACCAAAGCCGCCAGGGACTAATATCGCATCGTATTTAGCTAAGCTGGTAGCACCATTAGTTTCGATTTCTTCGGAATCAACGTACTCGATGTTCACCCGCGATTCAGTGTGTATGCCCGCATGTCGCAACGCTTCGGTGAGTGATTTGTAGGATTCGGTCAGGTCAACATATTTACCAACCATCGCGATATTCACTTCATGCTTAGGATGCTCGAGCGAATTAACCAGTTTGGTCCACATCGACAAATCCGCAGGCTTGGGCGACAAACCTAGTTTTTCGCAAACGATGCGATCCAGACCCTGGTCGTGCAACATTTGTGGAATTTTGTATATCGTATCGGCGTCCCATACCGAAATCACAGCGCCTTCTTCAACGTTCGAGAACAAAGAAATCTTGTCGCGCTCATCATCAGGAATAGGCCGGTCGACACGGCATAGCAAAGCATCGGGCGAAATACCAATTTCGCGCAGCTTTTGAACACTGTGCTGAGTGGGCTTAGTCTTGAGCTCACCCGCTGATACCAAATACGGCACCAGCGTGAGATGAACGAAAGCCGCATGATGACGGCCACCGCGCAGCGATAACTGTCTGGCTGCCTCAAGAAATGGCAACGATTCAATATCACCGACCGTACCGCCAATCTCCACGATCGCCACATCAAAGCCTTCGGCTCCGCGATGGATAAATTCTTGGATTTCGTTGGTAATGTGGGGAATGACTTGGACCGTCTTGCCAAGATACTCGCCACGGCGCTCTTTACGAATCACAGATTCATAAATCTGACCGGTAGTGAAATTATTGACCTTCTTCATGCGAGCGGTAATAAAACGCTCGTAATGACCCAAATCGAGATCGGTCTCCGCGCCATCGTCGGTGACAAATACCTCACCATGCTGAAACGGACTCATCGTTCCGGGATCAACGTTGATGTATGGATCTAACTTGAGGAGGGTGACTTTTAGGCCACGCGATTCAAGAATCGCGGCCAGAGACGCTGCTGCAATCCCTTTACCAAGGGATGAGACGACGCCGCCAGTGACAAAAACAAACTTGGTCATTGCAGGATAGGCCTAAAGGCACTAGCGTGAAATTCAAATTATACCTCAAAGCGCCGCAGCCCCCTTCACATTTTCAGTCTGCATAGACGCGTAATCAAAATGAATAAATCTAATGCAATCACACGCTTATCAACCAACGCCACATCAACTACTGCTTCAGTAAGCACGGCTCACTGCTCCAATAGCGCTGACGTTGACAGCGATACGTAGTCCAGCGGATATCTGCATCCACCTCCACGCGAATTGCACCGGATTGATCTGTTCGTAGCGGCAGAATGCCGCGATCTCGATAACGCTG
>CAINAY010000041.1 GCA_903846425.1 uncultured Noviherbaspirillum sp. | reverse complement strand
TCTACGCATAAAGACAAACCAACGATCTCGGCGCGCATAGAGTCTAATGACGTCGTCTCAGTATCGACCGCTGTTAATGGCGCTTCATTGATTATCTTGATCCAAGCATCGAGCTGCTCAGCTGTAAATACCGCTTCGTAATGTGTTTCTATCGGAGGCTCTGCTGCAAACAAACTCGCCTGCTCGGAGGGGTCGGCGATAGATGCAGAAGTTTTAGAGTGTGCGCTTGAATCTGTCGCCTGCTCAGCATTTAATTCGCGTAGCCAGGTACGAAAACCCATGCGACTGAAAAATTCACGTAAAGCCGCAGGATCTTCTGGCTTAAAAGCTAGCGTGGTTTGAATCGATTCCATGTGCGATTGCAAATCGCAATCGCATTTAACCGTTACCAACGTGCGCGCCTGTGGCAACCAATCTAAGGTGCGACGTAAATTTTCACCGACCACACCGCCAATATCAGCTGCGTGAGTGATCACACCATCCAGTGAGTCATATTGCGTAAGCCATTTAACCGCCGTCTTAGGCCCCACTTTTTCTACACCGGGTACGTTGTCGACGGTATCACCCACCAGCGTCAAATAATCAACGATACGCTCGGGGGGCACGCCAAACTTAGCAATCACAGCAGCACGATCCAGCGTTTCATTACTCATGGTGTTAACTAGCGTGACATGCTCATTGACTAGTTGCGCGAGATCTTTGTCACCCGTAGAAACCACCGCAGATAAACCCTGCGCAGCTGCCTGCACGGCCAGCGTGCCAATCACATCATCGGCTTCAATCCCTTCGACCATCAAGATAGGCCAGCCCAAAGCTCGTACCACTTCATGTATGGGTTCTATCTGGCGCACCAAATCCTCAGGCATAGGCGCTCGTTGCGCTTTGTAGTCGGGATAAAGATCATCACGAAAGGTTTTCCCTTTTGCATCAAAGACACAGGCCATGTATGCTGCAGAGTAATCCTGCCTAAGGCGACGCAACATGTTGATCATGCCGTAGATAGCGCCCGTGGGAGCACCCTCTGCATTACGCAAATCGGGCATGGCATGAAAGGCCCGGTATAAATAACTCGAACCATCTACCAGCAACAGGGTTTTATTCATATGGAAAGCGACCGGAAACGGGTACCGCGACTGCGGCAATTGACCAACCTTGAACGCGCCACGTCGCGCAAGGCGAACGAATCGTGGCAAATGTTCACGATTATGGCAGAGTTTATCGATGCCGCCGAACGTCTCTCCGAGATCAGACCGGCGGTTTCCATCTTTGGATCGGCGCGTATAAAGCCCACAGATCCTTATTATGAAATAACCGTCGATCTCGCACGCAGACTATCGGACGAAGGCTTTTCAGTGATTTCCGGTGGTGGCCCCGGCATAATGGAAGCGGCGAACAAAGGTGCTTATGAAGGTAGCTCGCCTTCCATCGGCCTCAACATCGAACTGCCGCACGAACAAACGAGCAATACCTGGCAAAACATTTCACTCACATTCAGGCATTTCTTTGCGCGCAAAGTAGCTTTTGTTAAATATGCTGATGCCTATATCGTGCTGCCGGGTGGCTTTGGCACCATCGATGAATTATCTGAAGTGCTCGTGTTGATTCAAACCGGTAAAACCCAACGCATTCCTGTAGTACTTGTGGGCACAAAGTTCTGGGAAGGCCTGCTAAAGTGGTTCAAAGACACGCTCTTAGCCAATGGCATGGTGGAATCTCAGGATCTGGAACTTGTGCAAGTGATTGATGATCCCAAAGAGATCGTCGAAGCTATTTATCACTTTTATGAATCGCGCGACATCGTACTTTCTGAGACCGAACATCCGCATCAGTCCTTCCTCTAAGCCTAAGCAGGGTGCTGGACCATGGCCTTTGTTAAAATGGTGCATATAACTGGTGCCGCTTGCCTTCCGGGAGTTCGATCATGATTCATCAAAACTACGGCTCTACCTATCTTCGCCTGCTCTGTGCCACGGCGGTGCTGGCTGCGGCCACTGCCGTAACGGCCGCCCCGCAAGATGATGTCCGCCTGGAGCCACTTCCTGACGACCCCGCAGTCGCTGTCGCGGTCGGCGATGGCACCACTGAAATTACGCAGCGCCGTGAGCAAAATGCCATCACCTCGGTTCGTATCCGCCGTGGTAACAATACTTATTACATAACACCGACCGAACAGATACCCGCCTCACAAAGTGGCGCGCGTGCTGCCCAATGGGAGATTTTTCAATTCCGGCCTGGTCGTTCACGTGAAGTTCCATACGAAGCACCACCCACACCACCCCGCTAATTTTTACGCTGCCTGAGTGCAGCTCTTACCTACCAATTGCTATGGCAGTTTTCACTCCGGTCAGCCTAGACGACATCATTCCCTGGGCCGAACAGTACCCGGTAGGGCAAGTCAGATCACTTGAAGGTATTTCTTCGGGTATCGAGAACAGCAATTTTTTTCTGAGCTCCGAGCAGGGTGAATTTGTACTCACGATTTTTGAAAAACTCAGTTTTGAACAACTGCCTTTCTATCTCAACTTGATGCGCCACCTTGCACAGCGTGATGTGCGCGTGCCGGCACCACTTCCAAACCATCAGGGCGAGATCATTAATCGCTTGCAAGGCAAACCCGCGTCTATTGTTAGTCGCCTCACAGGTGATTGGATTCCTAACCCGACTGCCGCCCATTGCCACGAAGTCGGTGCCATGCTGGCCAAGATGCATCTGGCTGCACAGGATTTTTCACTGTATCAACCGAATCTGCGCGGGCTAGACTGGTGGCGCGAAACGACACCGGCGGTACTGCCCTTTTTATCCGCAGACAATCAACAACTTTTAAGTAATGAAATGTATACGCAAGAAAAATTTGCCGCCTCCGATAGTTACGCCAGCTTACCCAATGGCCCGATTCATGCCGATCTATTTCGTAACAATGTTATGTTCGATGGCGAGCACCTGACCGGATTTTTTGATTTTTATTTTGCAGGTTGCGACACCTGGCTGTTTGATGTGGCTGTTACGGTAAATGATTGGTGCATTAATCTAACTACTGGTGAAACAGATAGTCAGCGTGTACGATCACTGCTGGATGCCTATGCCAACGTTCGACCTTTTAGCACTGACGAGCGAGCCGCATGGCCCATCATGCTGCGTGCGGCTGCACTTCGATTTTGGTTATCGCGACTGTATGATTTTTATTTACCTCGCGCAGCTGAAATGCTGACGCCGCACGATCCTACTCACTTTGAACGACTACTGCGACATCGCATTGCACATCCAGTCGAAGGCTTGAACTAATTATGGAACGTATTCCAGCTAGCCAAGGTATCGAATGGATACGACAGGGCTTCGCCCTGTTTCGCCAACAACCAGCAGAACTCTCCATGCTGTTTTTGTTGTACATGCTGTTGATGTTTTCGCTCTCGCTGATACCCCTGCTGGGACAACTACTACCTTTGCTGCTGGTGCCGGTTTTTTCTATGGCCTTCATGCAAGCCTGTGTAAACATCGAAGCCGGCATCAAAGTACGGCCCAAGGTTCTTCTTACCGCAGTGCGTTCACCCGCGCTCGGTACGTTGTTGCGACTTGGGGTACTGTATTTATTAGTGGCGATTGTTTGTGTTGCGGCTTCTACCGTGATCGATGGCGGTGGCTTTTGGAAGTTAATGTCCGGCCAAATAGCGGCAGACGATAAAAATCTCGAAGTCGCCAATCTACCTTTAGCGATGATTTTTTCTGCACTACTTTATGTACCATTTTCTATGGCTTTTTGGCACGCTGCACCGCTGGCGATGTGGCAAGGCATGGGATTATTCAAAGCGATTTTTTATAGTTTTTTTGCCGTACGCCGCTGCGGCAAAGCCTTTCTCGCCTATGCACTGGGCTGGATCATCATAGGCATTGCCCTCCCCGCTGTTATCAGCGCCCTCCTTAGCTTACTTCTCGGCAAGATCGCCGTTACGGTCATGCTGTTAATGCCCCTCTCGGTCATCTTGACCATCGTGATGTACTGCTCTTTCTATCCCACCTACAC
>CAINAY010000040.1 GCA_903846425.1 uncultured Noviherbaspirillum sp. | reverse complement strand
GGAATTTCACGAAATTTCTCGTCGGACGAGATGGCAAAGTCCACGAACGCTACGCACCAACTACCACACCCGCTCAGCTTGAATCTGACGTCGCCAAACTCTTGGCTGCCTAAGCTCTTTTCACCTCGCAGGTAGTCAGATTTCCAGACTACCTGCGTCTGTACTTCCAAACATCCTGCTCGTCGTGCATACCCTTTAAGAAACCGCAAGGTTTTTCCATGCCTATTTTGCATCTCCGTTGAACTATCAGCGCAAGCTGGTTACACAACTCTCACAAATATTCAGCGCGGCGCTAACTAGATTGCGCTAGTTCCCGCAGCTGATTATTCGAATAAAACAGGAGACACAACCATGGTTCAGATGACAGACAGGCGAACACGCCTGAAGGGTAGCTTTTTGTCTAAAAAAAGTGAAATTCCGCACTCAACACAATCGATTTTTATCGGCGAGTTCAATCAGTCTGCCTCATTTTTAATTTCATGAAGGAGACCTCACACCATGAACCATTCACAATTTTTAGAGCTGTGTCGTGACATTTCAACAGAATTAAATTTAGAAGATTTAGATGAACTGGGATTTTCTAATTATTTAGAAATTGACGACATACCTATGGCATTTATTTTTGATGAACACTCGAATCCTGATCGAATTTTTTGTTATGTCGATCATGGTCCCATTGAAGATTCGCAGCGTCTTGATATTTACGACAACCTACTTACCCTTAATTTACTAAGCGGCACAAAAACTAATGGCATTTATGCGCTTGACCCCACCAGTGGCCATGTACTGTTTGTCGTTCATATCGTTGATCTCGACCAGAGCGATGCCAAAGTTTTAGCGAATGATTTACGTAGCTATTCAGCGCGCGCCATCAGCCTGCAAAACAATTTGTTCAAAGGTGCTGCAGCCGCTCCCATCGCTGAAATTATGAATCAGATTTTTGGTCAGCCTGAACAAACCCCACTCCACAATCTTGCATGAGGTCACGCCATGAGCCTACCGAACATACCACCAATTGATACGTCCAACCCTCAAGCTGTTCAAGGGATTTTTTCGTCAACTACGGAAACTAAAAAAAACTCCGAAACGCCCAGAAAAAAACTGTCTCTAAACGATAAAACACTCACCACTCGCAGAAGAAGGTTGCTAGAGGCGCATGCAAGCTCGCCACAATTCAAGGTCAATCCGAAAAATAATAAAAATTCATCACAGGTAGACACTGACTCTCAAAAAACTTCTGGGAAATCAGAAAAAAATAAAGACGTAAAAAATTCATCGAATAGCAAACATTCAGACATTAAGGGTTCTGATGAAAGTTCATCAGATGATGAAAGCTCTGCGATCGTAAGCGATGCAGACTCTAGTGATGACGATCTAGAAGACTTGATGCCGAAAGAACTTCGGAAAACAATTGAAGACGCGATAATTCAGGCTTCGACTCGAGTCAAAAGAACGGAATACGAGTGGCAAGAAGAAATAGAAACCGAAGCAGTAAAAGAACAGCGGATACGCAAATATTCAATGGATAGTGTGGCTGGCGGCTTACTCCAGTTGACATCATTTGGAGTCGGCGGATTTGCAACGATAGGAACTGGAAATCCTTGGCTATTCCCAGTGGTTGTCCCTTTAATGAACGAATTGCTCGGTGAAAAAATTGCACAATTAACG
>CAINAY010000039.1 GCA_903846425.1 uncultured Noviherbaspirillum sp. | reverse complement strand
TGTTTGTCGAGTTGCTTCTTAACTACTGAGTTCGCACCCCGAACTCAGTAGTTCGTATTAATTTTTACTTATTAAAGTTCACCGCAATCATCATCTGCCACGGTTCTTCTGTAAAACCTTCTTTCTTGTGCGCAGTTTTCTGTATTGAATCACTATCGAATCAGATGAAAAGCCTGACTGAAATTTTTTTTCTATTTCAATTATTGCTTCGATTGATTCTTGCAAGTCGTTGATTCGATTCACACTGTCTGTAATAGCGGCTTTTGCTTCGACATTTTTGGAGTGAAATTAAATAGCCTTTTGGGCAACATAAATACCATTGGCTAGCTGTAAAGACTGTCAATAGTGCCATTTGGAAAATAAAATAATAACCCGTTGATTTAAATAGATTTTTTTGAAAGTTTTTATTTTATTAGTTGTTTTAAAGATACGTTATTTTCGCAAAAATGCATCATTAACGGTTTATTTTCAATGAAGCACTTGAAAATGTTGCAGCGATGACATATAAATTAACATTCGAGTAATTGCTCTCGGGCAAGTCGGCCTTTTTTAGGCCATTTGTCACCTAATAAAATCCCAAGGGGAGATACACCATGGACCAACATCCTTTGGTTTCGCAGGATGGCTACGATCCGAATCGTTTGCTGGACGCGTTAATCCAGAAATTGAATCTGAAAAATGATGCTGCGTTGTCGCGCGCGTTGGAAGTGCGTCCGCCAGTGATTAGTAAAATTCGTCATCGTACTTTACCAGTTGGCGCTTCGTTGTTGATTCGTATGCATGAAGTAACTGATTTAAGTATTCGTGAATTGCGAGAGCTGATGGGCGATCGCCGTAAGCGTATGCGTATTAGTGAAGTTGATGGCAGACCTAGAAAAATAGACGACGATCTATAGATAGCTGCTGGACTAAATATTAGTAGTTGCACCGATGACGGTTGCCGACTTTTTTAAGCGGCAACCGTTATTTATTAGTGCAAGCTCATATAAAGTTCCAGCTTTCGCTAGTGCATTGAAGATTTCTTTTGCGGCAGAGATTTTGTACTCTGCGTGAAGCTTGAAACCTCCCCAAATTGTCGTTTAGACCTTGATTGGCTTGGCTCTAAGTGATGTCTTTTTGGTATGCTGCGTCGCATGATGACTTTCTTGGTTTTCGAATGCAGAATGCCGAGCGAAGTAACAAAAAATCTATCGGCGGAAGAGCGTGAGGAGACGTGAACCCGTCATGTGCAAGCATGACGGGTTTATTTTTTTTCGGGCTACGAAAAGAAGATAGTAGAAAGCGTGTATTCATATGATGTCCGATTTGAATAGATTCTTCTTCGCAATCATAAACAAACCCTATATCAGGCATCACAAACGAAAAGCAGACATACCATAGGACAGTTGCTAGAGTTGCACCTGTCTCCTCCAGCCTTCTATAAGGATGGATTTCCCCCGACCCTGCGCATGCTCGGTCGGGTTTTTTTTGCCTTCCTTCGGCCTTGGTTCTGCGCTGGATCAAGTTCAGAAAATCACTATAAATCAGTCAGTTAAGAAAACTTTCGCTGGTTTATCCACATAACTATCCACCGGCTATTGCGGCCATGATCTGCGTTGCTGTTCACGCGGTCTTGGTGTAGCTTCTGCTCAGCGGTTTAAGAACACAACCGGTCTGGGTATCTTTAACGGAGGAGCGCATGTACCAAACGATCTTGGTGGCTTACAACGGGACTCCCGAAAGTCGTGTCGCCTTGCAAGAATGCCTTCGAATGGCGCTGCCTAAAGCCGCGACTATCCATCTTTTGGCGGTGGTCAGCCCACCTCCCTACCTTTTGGTGGGTGAATTCGCTGCGGCAGCGGTTTTGAGCGTGGAAGAGGGACTGACCGTTGAAAAAGAAAAAATGGAAAAGGAATTAGAGGCAGGTGCCGCCATGCTGTTAGCTGCCGGCTTGAATGTGGTGCCTCATCTGGAAGTGGGTGAACCGGTGAGCGTAATAGAAGAGCTTGCGCATGATTTGCAGGTTGACTTGGTGATCGTTGGGCATTCAAGACAGAAGCCTGTGGCGTTGCGTTGGTGGCGCGGAAGCACAGACACGCTGCTGGTTGAAAAATTACGTTGCAGCTTGTTGGTGGCGTCAGGGCTGGCCACCTCGAGTTAGGCCGGGAATTTTACCCAGGCTGCTCCAGCGACGCCACGCTCTGATGGAGTGACGCAGCGCGTGTATGAAACGAGCTATGCCTGAGCTTTCAGAATGGGCTGTTTGATCTTCCAGCCAACGATGTAGGTGATATTTGGCTGCGTTTGTGGCCAGCTCCAGTGTGAATTTGGGATCGCGCAACATATCAACGGGGCTGCGATACACAGTCAAGTGTTCTAGTGTTTCGCGTACCCCGAGCGCCGAGCGTTTACTGCTCATATTGCCACCCAGCAGATGAAAACGTTTCGCGCCTGTTTGTATCGAATGAATGATCATCAAGTGTCGACTCAAGGTGCCGAAGCCGAAAGCATCATAGGCGGGATCATGTGCCGTGATCAATGAAAAAACATCATCGCCGAATCGACATGCCAAGGTGCCTGCGCCCATTCCCCTATCTGAATTAACCAATCCGACGATGCCGTGGGAGCGGATGATAGAAAGTAATTGTTTAGTCGTTTGTGTATCCAGAGCAGAGAGTTTTTCTTTTACTGCCATGCGTGAGTGATTAAACCCTACGATCTTCATTAAAGCCTCTTCGCTGACTTGATTTCCTGGTTGAATGCTGTGATGGAAATTAGGTAAGTCACGTTGTGCTCGAGTGAGATGTTTTTTTATCGATTTACGCGTGGCTTTGCCAAGTTGATTTAAATAATTTTGTTCATCGTTGGGTAGAGTAATAACGATATCTTCGGTACATATCCAGCCTAAATTAGGTCTTAATAGACGCTGCTGGGGTGGAACGACAGCATGAAAATCAATACGATTTATTTCTTGATCGTTCGCAAAAACGTATTCGCAAAAATTATCGACTTCATTTTTTTTCAGACGCATGCCTTCATTCACCACGCGTAGCGATTGTCCCAGTTTTTGAAATAAAAAAATCGATTCAGGATTATTAGAATTATTTTCTTCCGTCCATTTGACATAGGTACTGGTTTCAGAAAGATTAGTGAAGTTGAGTGTTGCTAGAGAAGAGTGCAGATTGCTGTATAGATCATCGAGCGCTTTTGCCGCAAACTCCGGTATGCAGTGTCGGTAGATGGATTCCGATGCGGGTGGTTTTGAGCAGGCGCTCGTCAAGCTGGTTAGTGGCATGGGATGGCTTTTCCTGAGGGCGTTGAGGCTATGTGATTAAATGAGTTTGCGGTATCGCGGTGAATTTCAGATCGTTTTAGATCATCAATCTTGGTCGAACTGGGCAGCGCCTGTTAGAACTAGCCGAAACTTTGGGCGGCTGATGCTTGATGGCGATCGCGAGATTTGCGTTTTACGCCGTGCTATTTTGGCAAAACGCGATGAGTATTAGACTTGGTTACCCAAACTGGCTAGACTCTTGGACTTTTTCCCCGAATGCAATGACGGACCCAGGCAAACTTCAATCACACGATGATCAGCAGGCGCAGGACGGAATGTCGCCGGCCTCGGTATCTCGTGAACAGATCGCTCGCGAAGTAGCGCGCAGGCGCACGTTCGGCATCATTTCTCACCCCGATGCTGGTAAGACTACGCTGACCGAAAAGCTGCTGCTTTTTTCAGGAGCTATTCAGCTCGCTGGTACGGTCAAGGCGCGCAAGAGCGGCCGGCATGCGACTTCTGACTGGATGGAAATCGAAAAACAGCGCGGCATTTCTGTCGCCAGCTCGGTTATGCAGTTTGAGTACCGCGATCATGTGGTTAACTTACTCGATACCCCCGGGCACCAAGATTTTTCTGAAGATACCTATCGCGTACTCACTGCAGTCGATTCGGCGCTGATGGTGATTGATGCAGCCAAGGGTGTGGAAGCACAGACGATCAAATTGCTGAATGTCTGTCGCATGCGCAATACGCCCATCATTACGTTCATGAACAAGATGGATCGGGAGACGAGAGATCCCCTCGAACTGCTCGATGAACTTGAGTCGGTACTGGAAATTCAATGCGCACCGGTGACTTGGCCGATAGGCATGGGTAAGTCATTTCGCGGTGTGTACCATTTAATGCGTGACGAGATTATGTTGTTCACGCCGGGCAGTGAGAAGGCCGATCAAGAATTTGAGGTTATCAAAGGTTTAGATAACCCGCGTTTGGCTGAAATGTTCCCAATGGAAATCGAGCAGTTAAAAATGGAAGTGGAGCTGGTTCACGGCGCTTCCCATCCTTTCGATCTCGAGGCCTTTCTGAGCGGAAAACAAACCCCCGTATTTTTTGGTTCAGCGATTAATAATTTTGGTGTGCGCGAGATTTTGAACGCCTTGCTTGATTGGGCGCAGCCGCCCAAAGAGCGTGACGCCACCTTGCGCAATGTACGGCCGGATGAGCAAGCTTTCTCAGGCTTTGTCTTTAAGATTCAGGCGAATATGGATCCAGCGCATCGCGATCGAATTGCTTTTCTGCGCGTCTGCTCAGGACATTTCGAGCGCGGTATGAAAATTCGCCACTTACGCCTTGATCGAGAAATCAAGGTGTCTTCTGTTGTGACGTTCATGGCGTCTTCGCGCGAACAAGTCGAAGAAGCGTATGCAGGCGATATCATTGGTTTGCCGAATCACGGCAATATGCAAATTGGCGATAGTTTTTCTGAGGGTGAGCCACTGCAATTCACCGGTATTCCTTATTTTGCACCGGATTTCTTTCGTTCAGTTCGCATTCGTAATCCAATCAAAATTAAACAGCTCCACAAAGGCTTGCAGCAACTCGGTGAAGAGGGCGCGGTACAGGTTTTTAAACCCATGCACGGCGGCGAATTAATTTTAGGTGCTGTGGGTGTTCTTCAGTTTGAAGTCGTGGCCAGCCGTTTGATGAATGAATACGGTGTTGACGCCGTGTTCGAGGGCACGAGTATTAATAGCGCTCGCTGGGTGTCGTGCGATGACAAACGTATGTTTGCCGATTTTGAAAAATCGTCAGCCGGTGCCAATCTCGCTCATGATGCAGCGGGTAATCTGGCCTATTTAGCTAGTTCAGGTGTCAACCTGAAACTCACTCAAGAACGCTGGCCTGGAGTCACATTCCATGCCACGCGGGAGCACGCCATTAAAGTCGGCTAATACCGATCTTCCTCCAAAGTCTATAAGTCTATCCTCGTTGCTTCACGCAGCGGGGATAGTCTCAGCTTGCTGATTCGTAGAGAGTTATAAGAAACAAATTATGCCTTTGATGCATCTCAATCAGATTCAGCACGTTGGTAATTACACTACGTGTGTCCGAGGTGCAGGCCGCAATTACAGAAACATATCATTGTTCATGTGGACCTCGGCTATGGAGGAGATTTTGTTCGCTTTTCGGAGGCCGCACATGCTTACAGTCACTTATTCAATTGTTGCGCTCGAGTTAGAGCAAAAAAAAGTACGCTGGAACTTTTCTTCGCTTCAAAAATATATACGTAACAGCATTCGAAATTTTCGTTCTGCTGGTGGCGTCGATTCAGAACAGTTAGTCAATAGAATTTCACAGTTTGAGCAGTATTATCAGCAGCGGCGGATGGCAGTATTTCTGATACCTGTTTTAAGGCAATGTACTCACGAGGCAGATGCCTTACTCGATGAGTTAGAAAAACTCAACGTTGCGAGCGTTACTTTGGTTACGTCATTAAGGCAACGATTGCAGTTGGCGCTGACTAAGGGTGCGGCGATGATAGAAGAGTTATGTGCTTCGCTCGAGCAGTGTTGCTTAAATTTTTGTCAGCGTTTAAGTCGAGAGGAAGAGTTAGTAAAACTCGCAGAGCGTGTTATCCCGACCGAAGCGTGGTTTGGATTAGCTACTATCTTTTTATCTGAGCACGCGAGTAAATCACGTATACCTATGCCAATCATGTTTGATGACGAAGATTAAGGAAACACTGATTAAATAAAAACCAGA
>CAINAY010000038.1 GCA_903846425.1 uncultured Noviherbaspirillum sp. | reverse complement strand
GAAAGTTATTTTTGCCGGTACACCGGAGTTCGCTGCCGTTGCGCTTGCGCAGTTGCATGAGGCGGGTTTTGAGATACCGCTGGTGCTAACTCAACCCGATCGTCCTGCAGGTCGCGGCATGCAATTGCATCCCTCGCCCGTTAAGAGCTATGCGTTAAAGCATGGAATGCCGGTTGCTCAGCCCGTGTCGTTGCGCTTGGATGGTAAATACCCTGATCAGGCCGCCGCCGCGCATGCGCAGCTCAAAGCCACCGAGCATCAGGTGATGGTGGTGGCAGCGTATGGTTTGATTCTTCCCGCCTCTATCCTGTCCATACCGCCTATGGGTTGTTTAAATATTCACGCTTCGCTGTTACCGCGTTGGCGCGGAGCGGCTCCCATACATCGCGCCATCGAAGCAGGCGATAGTGAGACTGGCATTACGATCATGCAAATGGATGAAGGCTTAGATACCGGCCCGATGTTGCTTATGCAAAGCGAGCGTATTAACGCAACGGATACGACCGGTTCATTGCATGACCGCCTTGCCGCAATCGGTGGTGAGTTAATTGTTGATGCGCTAAAAAAACTGCAGCAAGGCGGCTTATCGGCGCAAGCTCAACCATCCGAAGGCATGACCTACGCAGCAAAAATTTCTAAGCAGGAAGCCGATCTGGATTTTCGTTTGCCCGCGGAGACTTTGCTGAGACGCATTCATGCGTTCAATCCCTTTCCCGGAGCCGTGGTGCACTTACATGAGACGGCCGTAAAAATCTGGCAAGCAAGTTCAGTTGAGGCCAAGGGAAAGCCGGGTGAAATTCTGTCAGTAAGCTCTGAAGGGGTGATCGTCGCATGTGGTTCCGGCGCCCTGAAATTAGAGGAACTACAAAAGCCTGGCGGTAAGCGTCTTTCAGTGGCACAGTTTATTCAGGGTTTTGCCATGGAGTCTGGGCAGTGCTTCAAAATTCCAAACTGAATTCCCGTATAATTCATCAGCGCCGATTTGATTAAACCAGTCAAAATCCAGCTTGCGGGCGCCGAGATGCTGTAAGGCTCTTAATAAATACTGCTAAAGCGGCGCGCATACCCGGCTTCGCTTTGCAGGCCGGGTTTTTTATATGCGCACTTCCGATATAAGTTCATGAAACGCGACGCGATCACAACCACCGAAGCTCACTTACGACAATTGCTGTCCCAGCGCATCCTGATTCTTGATGGCGCGATGGGCACGATGATTCAGCGTTACAAGCTAACGGAGGAAGATTATCGCGGAACTCGCTTTGCCGATTTTAGCGTTCCGGGTAAAGAGATTTTCGTTAAGGGCAATAATGAATTGCTCACGTTAACGCAGCCGCACGTCATTCAAGAGATACACGAACAATACCTAGCGGCCGGTGCTGATCTCATCGAGACCAATACCTTTGGTGCGACCACGATTGCGCAAGATGATTATCATATGGCGCACCTGGCCTATGAGATGAATCTTCAAGCTGCGCGCATTGCACGCGCAGCCTGCGATAACTACTCAACACCAGATAAACCCCGCTTTGTTGCTGGCGCACTCGGCCCCACTCCCAAGACTGCATCGATTTCACCGGATGTGAATGATCCCAGCGCGCGCAATGTGACCTTCGATCAATTAGTCGCCGCTTATCATGACCAAGTGCGCGCATTGGTTGAAGGTGGTTCGGATGTGCTGTTAGTAGAAACGGTATTCGACACGCTCAACTGTAAAGCTGCACTATTTGCGATTGATCAGTTCTTTGAAGAGACTAACCAAAAGCTACCGATTATGATTTCTGGAACCGTGACCGATGCTTCGGGTCGCGTATTGTCGGGTCAAACGGTAACGGCTTTTTGGAATTCAGTGCGTCACGCGCGACCCTTAACCATCGGCCTTAATTGCGCATTGGGTGCGGCACTAATGCGCCCGTATGCTGAAGAGTTATCGAAGATCGCCGAAACCTTCGTCTGTATCTATCCGAATGCAGGTTTGCCGAATCCTATGTCGGATACGGGTTTTGATGAAACGCCGGATGTCACATCGTCACTGCTCAAAGATTTTGCTGAAAGTGAGTTTGTAAATATAGCGGGCGGCTGCTGCGGCACCACGCCAGAGCATATTAAAGCGATTGCAGAGACGGTAAAAAGTATTCCTCCGCGAGTTATTCCTACGCATTTACATCACATGCGTTTGTCGGGCTTAGAGCCCTACATCATTGATGAAGATTCCTTGTTCGTTAATGTAGGCGAGCGGACCAACGTCACTGGATCAAAAGCTTTCGCGCGCATGATTCTGAATGAGCAGTACGAAGAAGCCTTAGCCGTCGCTAGACAACAAGTTGAAAACGGCGCGCAGATCATCGACATCAACATGGATGAAGCCATGTTGGATTCGATGGCGGCGATGACACGTTTCTTGAATTTGATTGCCTCAGAGCCTGATATTGCGCGCGTGCCCATCATGATCGACTCGTCTAAATGGACCGTGATCGAAGCTGGTTTGAAATGCGTTCAGGGCAAGTCGATTGTTAACTCTATTTCGCTCAAAGAAGGCGAAGAAGAGTTTCAGCGGCAAGCCAAACTCTGCCGTCGCTATGGCGCAGCGGTGATTGTGATGGCCTTTGATGAAAAAGG
>CAINAY010000037.1 GCA_903846425.1 uncultured Noviherbaspirillum sp. | reverse complement strand
GTGATAGCAACTCCAGCCAGGTGTCGTTGATGCATTCCCACATTTCCACCGTCATAGCGCCGCGCACTGAGCGCGCGTTTTCGCGGCAGGACTGTATGCAGTTAAAAATGGATGAGGGGTGGTCCGGATCCCAGGCCAGAAACTGCGCTACTTGGTCTGAGCGCATGGGCCGCGCTGTAGCCTCGAACGCTGCCAACGTGTCGGTGATGACCAGCGGCTCGCTCACCATCTCCGGCGCGGCGCTGCTGCTGTCAGACGTAGACAGCAAAGCGAATGATTGACCGACCTCCAAGATACGCGCCATGTTTTCGGCACGCTCCAAATAGCGCGAGAGCCAATAAAGTTGAGCCGCTACTCTTGACAGCATTAGAGCGCCTCCTCATCTTCCAGCACCCAGGTGTCTTTGGTGCCGCCGCCTTGGGATGAATTGACCACCAGCGAGCCCTCGCGCAAAGCCACGCGCGTCAGACCGCCAGGCACGATACGCGTTTCTTTGCCCATGAGTACAAATGGGCGCAGATCAATATGGCGCGGCGCAATGCCCTGATCCACAAAAATCGGGCAAGCGGACAAACTGAGCGTGGGCTGCGCAATGTAGTTGTCCGGCTGCGCTTTCAAGCGTTTGGCAAAACTCTCTATTTCCGATTTGCTGGCGGTGGGGCCGACCAACATGCCGTAGCCGCCTGCGCCGTGTACTTCTTTGACGACCAGTTGCGACAGATTCGCCAGTACGTAAGACAACTCGTCTGGCTTACGGCATTGCCAGGTTTGCACGTTGTTCAAAATAGGTGTTTCGCTCAAGTAGAAACGGATCATGTCCGGCACATATGGGTAAATGGATTTGTCATCCGCCACGCCTGTACCCAGCGCATTGGCAATCACCACATTGCCTTGCCGGTAGACCGATGCCAGCCCGGGCACGCCAATCAGTGAGTCTGGTGCAAAACTTAAAGGGTCCATGTACAAATCGTCCACCCTACGGTAGATGACGTCGACCTGCTGCGGGCCTTCGGTGGTTTGCATGTACACATTGCCTTGGCGCACAAAAAGGTCCGAGCCTTCGACCAGTTCTATGCCCATTTGCTTGGCCAAAAACGCATGCTCGAAGTACGCGCTGTTGAAACGCCCCGGCGTGTGCAGCACCACTGTGGGCTGGTCCACCCAACTGGCCGAGCGCAAAGTTTGCAGTAGCAACGCTGGGTAATGCTCGACCGGACGCACCGCATAACGACGAAATAAATCAGGAAACAATCGCATCATCAGCAAACGATTGCTCAGCATGTAGGAGACACCCGATGGCACGCGAAGGTTATCTTCCAACACATAAAAATCGCCGTCTGAATGCCGCACGATGTCCACACCGGCAATGTGCGCGTAGATCTGATGCGGCAAGTCTAGGCCCAGCATCACTGGCATGAACTGCGCGTTGGCCAGCACTTGTTCAGCGGGTATCAAGCCGGCTTTCAAAATCAGCTGTTGGTGGTAGACATCGTGCAAAAACATATTGATTGCTTTTACGCGTTGCACCAGACCTTTTTCTAGGTGCGCCCATTCTTTGCCGTGGATGATGCGTGGTATCAGGTCGGAGGGTATCAGTCGCTCAGTCCCGCCTTCATCGCCGTTAAGTGAAAACGTGATGCCAGTGCGCCTGAAGATCAGGTCGGCCTCAGTCTGCTTGACCTGCACGGTATCTGCTGACACGCCTTTCAGCCAGTTGTCAAAGGCTTGGTAATGTGGGCGGGAGATGCCATGCGCGTCGGTCATCTCATTAAATATTGGGCTACTCATCAGAACTCCGCACTTTCAAGCTAAGGGGGACTCCCTACTAAGCATGGATCGTGCCGCTCGCACACTATGCAGGCGCCTCTCTGTTAGCCCAATTGACCATGCCAACGCACTAAAACTGTACGTGGCGCACCAAAATAAAGCTCATTTGAGTGCGGGAATTGAATCGTATTGGAAGCAAAGCTCACAGTTAAGTTTAAGTGTGATGGTTCGAGCACCACGCCTGACTTGACATTTATATCGTGCAATTGGATTTCCCACGTGCCGTAGGCAGCTAGGGCATGTGATTGGATATTCAACTCACTTGGTTAAAACACTAAATAAGTCTGTAAAAATTCAACAGCTTCTTTAAGCTGTGCGCCCTTAGGATCAGTGTGCCCACCTTGGTATTTCACTATTCGCTTTTGACTGGATTTCAGCAAATTAAATAAGGTATTTTGTCCCTCTTCAGTGAAAATTTCATCTTCCAATTTGGTTTGAAAAAGGACTGGTATGTGAACATTTATTGCATCTTGTTCAAGGCGTTCACTAGGTTTTAGGCAAGTACCCCACATACCCAAAACAGCTGCACCTATACGTGAATCTGCAGCTATAACTGGGACGCCATAAGCCGTACCCATCGAAATTCCATACCAAGCAATTCTTTCGGAATCAATATCAGGTCTACTGCAGACATCGTCCAAAGCGGCCCTCCAGTCCTCAACCATTGAATCTACCTCACCACCTCGAGACCATAAATCCCTAAATTCCTGCCTTACAGCAGCCCCATCCTTGGAGTCAACTCGCCTTGCTCCGTGGACAGGTCCGTCAATAGCTAGAACAGCAATTTTGAGAGGCTCAACTAGCTCGTTGACTATGTCTAACACTAAATTTGATGTCTTATGACCACTGCCGCCATGACCCACCATAACAAGGGGGTAGGGGCGATCACCTTCTAAAGGCAACCACAATGCGGCGGGTATTTTCTTTGAGGATGCTCTTATCATCCATTCTTGGTAAACACTAGCCTTAGACATGTTCGAATTACTCTCTTAATTAAGTTAATGTTTACGCTAGGACTTGAACATGGGATCTAAGAATTCCTGAATGTGTAGCTTTCACTAATTCATAGACTTTGCCTTCATCTTATCGATTACTCAACTTAGATCGTTGACATAAAGCCTCTAAAGCCTGGAAAGTAATTTCTTACTTAGGCTTATTTATTCAACTTTAATTCCACTATCTTTAATTAT
>CAINAY010000036.1 GCA_903846425.1 uncultured Noviherbaspirillum sp. | reverse complement strand
CGACTTTTTCTTCAATATCGATTCTTTATCAAAGCTATACACACCCGCTAAGTCCATACAAAAACGATGCAAGTACCGGATGAATAGCCGCATAGGAACGCCATTGTCATACGGTAGTGAGTGACTTGCATAAAAATGCTGTGGGCCTGAATCGCGCACAAGCTTCAGATTAACAATACTTTCTTTCTCAGCCTGCTTTTGTACGATTTCTTCTAATTGATCATCGAAGGCCTGATCTTTGATAAATATTTTTCCGTATAAGAGAATTGTTTTTTCTTCGTCATCCAATCGAATCCAAGCTTCATGCGCCAATCCCTTCTCAGTTTTAATGGCTCTGGAGGGCATCACTTCGGAAAAAATTTTATTTCGCTTTAAAAATAGGCTAATTTTTTCAGAATCGACCTCTTTGACATCTAACATTGAGGGCGATGTATCAGCTGTCTGACTTCTCGTTTCTTCGATGATTTCCAAAATTTCATGAATTAACTGTGGGGCATGCTCAGCGTTAAATTTTAGTTCTCTAAACAGTTTCGTCATGATGACGATAATTTCAGAGAACTGCCGCTCAGGTAGTTGTATATCGTATGAGGAAGTTGGAGTTGCCGGCTTTCTGTATTCAAAGGTAGTCTTTGGAATTAAATACGGCCAATATCGATTCAAATCTTGAATGATTGTTGGTTTTTTCGCGAGCAGAAAGAAATGTTTGACCAAGTCATTTTGGCTAACATTCTCATAGAACTGATCAAGGAATTGGTCAAATTCTTTGGTACCTAAGTAGGACTGTAACAAGATCGAAATCATGCTGGTTTAATACCCTAGAGCTAAGTGAATTTGCGCTTTCATGCGGACTTGGCTGACTGACTTATCAAACCATTTAAGTTTGAAGAGCAGAGGCTATCCGCAGTCTGAAACTAACCTGATATACATTCCATGAACTAGATCAAGAACCAATCAGGAATGAAAGGATGAAAGTTATCTTTAAAGCAAATTTTATTGAAAACCATATCATTATATAAAAAAATAAAAACCGAGTTGCTGGATTGCGTCGTGTAGGTTGGTTAAATAGACTCAAAGCTCGCTAGATTGCGTTAGGTAGACTGTTGACGCTGGCCAGGGATAGGACCCATAGGATTGCTTCAATTGGAGAAACATGTTTTTACATAACAAGTTTTGTGAAGTGTGTCTTTTGATCAGTAAGGCAGAAATATCGAGGCCAATGTGCTGAATTTAAAATATCTATTCATAATTTTTTTTATTGCTGGGTGTGGATTGGTTACTGAACGTTCTGTCTACGAAGGCGTGCGGTCTGTTAACAAGGCCAAGTCGACTGAGATTGAACCTAATTCCAAACAGCTCCCTCCGTATGATCAATACGAAAAAGAGAGAAAAGAAATAAGTCGGTAAAGCCTATTTACCAGAGTTGCAGATGATATGTTATGGGTTAGTCGTACTACCAGATTACCGGTTTTCTTAAAAATATCTATCCAGATTTTGTCTAATCGATTTAAATAGTTAACCCAAAATTTTAGGTGTAAAAATGAATAAAGCAATCAATGTGGGTGTTGCGGAAAAATTAGGAAAATATAGTGATGCCATTCAAACCGATTCGGGTGTGCGTTGGTTATACACGTCAGGTACGCCAGGTTTGAATGAGGACGGTACCTTGCCTACAGATTTTGAGTCGCAGGCTAGACTGGCCTGGAAAAGTATTGTCGCTATGTTGCATGCGGCTGATATGGATGTTGAAAACATCGTCAAGATTAATCAGTCAATGCTTAGAAGAGAGGATCTACCGGCGTATCGAAAAATTCGAGATGAACATTTGGGGCTAGCTCGTCCCGCTTCCATGCTTAGTTTTATTAGTGAACTGGTGATGCCAGGAATGCTGATTGAATTAGAAATTGTGGCGGCTAAATAAGTTGTGCCTCTAGTTTTTTGGGCTGACCACAGTTTTATGAGCTAGACCATCGGGTGCTAGGGGCAGCTAAGTGTAGTTTTTTGAATTCCAACCTAAACGGTTGCCAAGCTTGGGGGCGCGTTATACAGTCCGGCATGATAGAAATAATGCCTTTTTAAATAATGTCTACGATACCAAAGTGTCCCAGCTGCACAAAAGAAAATACCTATCAGGATGGCGACCTCTATATCTGCCCCGACTGTTTCCATGAATGGTCAGTTAACGGGACTGGAATCGGTGAACCTACGGAATCGAGTGATGCGATTGTTCGCGATGCGAATGGCAATCCGTTAGCGGATGGTGATTCCGTGATTTTGATTAAAGATTTAAAGGTCAAAGGCTACTCGACGGTACTTAAAAAAGGAACCAAGGTTAAAAGTATACGGTTGGGTAATGCGTCAGATGGGCATGAGGTTGATTGCCGAATGGAGGCGGGTAATTTTATGCTCAAGGCAGCGTTTTTGAAAAAAGCTTAATGGCTCAAATAGCCGTTTTATCTGGAAGAGAAATTTTTTGTATTTTGATGCCTAGTTAGGTTATAAACAGTGTTTCTATGACGGGTAGATAAAACTACCAATTTGATCATTATAATATGAACAACAATGAATCAAGCTACCGTCCTCCACATTGAGCATCTGGTCAATCACTACCTTACCCACCACTTGGGTGAGGAAAGAGTGTTTTTTCATTGTAAGGTCAACATTGAACGCATTCGCGATGATCATGTCCTCGGTGACATTGTTTATCACGATAAGCCGATTGAGGGTGCTGCTTACTATCCGCATACCAACATAAACAAAGTTGTCTATGAAAATAATGCGGATCTAAAATATCTACCTCTGCGCTCTGATGAAGAAAAATCATCTGACATAGATGCCCTAAATATTTCTAGGCGTTCGTTTCGCGAGCTTGCTATCGAAAGTGATGAGCTTGGCGAATGGGAATTCGAGTGTTTTCTGACTCAAATAAACAAAGAGGAGTGCGGGCAATTTTTGGTTGAGGCTTACGGAAGCAAAGAAAGCATTGCTTTTTTAACGTACCCCAAAAAACTGCACATCTTTATTGAAGATGCGTTCGATACCTATGTGCTATTTGAAAGATTGCTTGATAAGACTATTCAGAAGTATGGTTTTTGATAGTCCTGCCTAAGGTTGTCTACTATCAATCGTCACTTCTATTTGCGATGCGTTTTTTAAATCAGATTAAACAAGCTTGCCTAATGTCACAGCGCAACTTTCAGTAATATTTCTTCTGCATCGTAAGTGAAGGTATCAGAAAAAGTCTTTGAAAATTGTTGTGCAATTTTAATCAGCAATCGATTAGGAACACCGAACTCAAAGGGCAAGCTATAGCTTGCTACATAAAATGGTGTGTCATCCATATCCGCGTAAAAATTCAAAATCGGGGCGAACTGTTTTGCTTCATTTAATAAATATCCCATTTCTTCTGGCGTGACACTTTCTTTTACAGCAGCCTTAGCAATGAGGGTGAGCATCTGGTTTTCTGAGTCAATTTGAGTGAAAAATGGAAATGGAAAAGAACCCCCTCTAAAAGGCGAGGATGCATAGATCAGATCGGGACCCTTAATGATCGTGTCTAATTTCCCTTTTTGATAGACCTTGGATAAAGCTTCTACGGATACATCAACTGATTTTAAAACGCCAATCTTGTTGTCATTGCATTGAGTGCGAGTTTCTTCAATGATTTCCATGATGTGCGTGATAAGGCGAGGCGTATCATGCTCAGGTAGTCCGGCATTAAGTAATATCTTGCGCAAGACATCAATAACTTCGTTGAAGATTACGGCGCCAACTTGAATACTCAAATCCGAGCTTTGGAAAAAGCCACCTAGATAAGCATGATCTGCTTTTCTAAGAACGTAGCTGGCGAAATGCTCTTGGTCATCAATTATTTTTTCAGGAGTGACGTTTAAAAAATAATGTCTGAGATCAGGCTGGTCATTGACTTGACTATACAGATCGCGCACGATCATTTTAATTCGTGGCAGACCTCCGAAAACAGGTTTAAAAGTTACTTTTTGTTGTTGCTTGACATCCGTAGGCGACGAGTTGTGTTGAGTCTGTTCAGGCTCTCGCGCGACCGGTGCAGAAGTTGGGATGCTGTTTACCTTTTCGGCAGTATTTTCTGCGTGAGTGCTTAGGGGTGGATTGGCTAACGCCCCTATTGTTGGGGGCGGCTTGGCAACAGCTGGTGATGGCGATTTTTTTGCCACAGGTGCGGGTTGTGTTTGTACTGGCGGTAGTGATTGTTTAGCACGGTCGACAATCTCGTCCCGTATTTCCAGTACAACGCCCATAATCAATTTAATGTCATCAATCTCCACGCCACCAGTTTTTAGCGTATTAACCAATAACCGACCAATCTCATCGAATTCGGCGTCGCTGATATTTAAAGGATGATGAGCATTTGCAAGTTCCCTGCCTGTATACGTTCTTGCTGGTTTGCCTAGGACGACAGATAAAAATTGTACTTGATGGTCAATCAATTTTTCCATATCTAAGTGACTGAAATAATGACCTACCTTAGGGTTTACTCGTGCCTGCTTATAAAATTCGCGGACGAGAATTTTCATTGTTGGCGTTCCGCCATATTTGTCGTAAAGGGTGGGCATAATTTTCTAATCGCAAAAAAGTAACATAACGAGCGTTAGCAAATTATGAATGTGAGCTAACCATCAGTCAGAGATATCTTATTCTACTGAGGAAATGTGACGTATTAATTTTCCGTACTGCTTCGGTAATGACTTTTATATTTTTATAATGTGTCGCAAATTAAGTTTTTTTCTTCAATATCGATTCTTTATCAAAGCTGTAGACAGCAGCTAAGTCTAGACAGAAGCGCTGCAAGCAACGCGTAAAAAGCCGCATTGGGATGCCGTTGTTAAATGGCAGGGTATGACTTGCATACAAATGTTGCGGCCCAGAGTCTCGTACGAGTCGCAGTTTGACGATGCTTTCTTTAT
>CAINAY010000035.1 GCA_903846425.1 uncultured Noviherbaspirillum sp. | reverse complement strand
TGACGAACGCAAGTAATAACAGTTGAGCTAAGTGAGTGCTGAATAAATCAGCATATCCCTAGCTTAATTTATATAAAAACACCTGAATTGCCATAGCAGTGCGGCAATTCCGGTATCCTTACGGTTTGATTGCTTTCGATTCCCGCTTAGTCGGGGCGCCGTAATGACCCATCCCTACCATACCCTGCGCGATTTGCTGCGCCACGCCGTTACCCGCTTTATGACCGAAGGCCTATTTTTCGGGCACGGTAGCAGCAGCGCCTATGATGAAGCTGCGTATCTGATTCTGCATACGCTCAAACTACCGCTCGACAAACTCGACCCTTTTCTCGACGCCCGGCTGCTGCCCGAGGAAATCGCCGACGTTTTAGCCATCATCGATCGCCGCACGTCAGAACGACTGCCTGCAGCTTATCTGACGAATGAAGCCTGGCTCACAGACTATCGGTTTTATGTTGATCAACGCGTGATTGTTCCGCGCTCATACATTGCCGAACTCATCCCAGAACATTTTCAGCCTTGGATAGGCGACGCTTGGAATGTGCATCACGTATTAGAGCTTTGCACAGGCTCGGGCTGTTTGGCCATCATGCTGGCAGATGCATTTCCAAATGCTGAGGTCGATGCGGTTGATCTGTCGACCGATGCGTTAGCGGTTGCCAAACGCAATGTCGAAGATTATCAGTTAGAAAAGCGAGTTCATTTGATTCAATCAGATCTGTATGAAAAAGTACCCGCTAAAAAATATGATTTGATTGTTTCTAATCCACCGTATGTAAACAGCACCGCGATGGCCTCGCTCCCAGCCGAATATCGTCATGAACCCCACATGGCGCTCGCCGGCGGCAAAGACGGTATGGATTTGGTGCGTCGCATAGTAAAAGAAGCCAAGCATAGGCTCACCGCTAAAGGTATGTTGATTGTAGAAATCGGCAATGAATTTGCTCACGCTGAAACCGCCTTTCATGATCTGGGCCTGACTTGGTTATCCACTAGCGCAGGCGATGCCTCAGTTTTTTTACTCACAGCTGATCAGCTGTGATCTTTATTCACACTCTCACCGCGGCATTTAGTCTGCTTAGTTTCACATGATTCGTCTTCAGCAATTGTCACTCATGCGTGGCACCAAGTCTCTGTTTGAGGCCGTCGATCTCACGCTTAATCCCGGCGAAAAAATTGGCCTCATCGGCGCCAATGGTTCAGGTAAATCTACCTTGTTTGCCATGCTGCGCGATGAACTGCATCCGGATTTGGGGAGTATTGATTTTCCGCGTAGCTGGCGTGTATCTCACGTCGCCCAGGAAACACCTGCATTGGATCGCCCTGCCATCGAATATGCGATTGATGGCGATGTCGTTTTGCGCACACTTGAACATGAACTTGAGTTACTTGAACAACAAGGCGAAGCCGCTGACGGTAATCATATTGGAGAACTACATAGCAAATTAGCGGATGCGGATGCTTACACCATACGCTCACGCGCTGAGCAATTACTGAATGG
>CAINAY010000034.1 GCA_903846425.1 uncultured Noviherbaspirillum sp. | reverse complement strand
TTCTGGAAGCTGTTTTCTCTCTTCAGGATTTCGCTTAGGCGATTTCAATGCGCGCGGAGAAATTGGAATTTTCATAGCCAACGGGCTATGAATTTTTAGTTTAGGAATGATGATGGGTACTTTTTTCTGAGCGCTCTTTTCTGACGAACTCATTTTCTTTGAATCTAAAGTCGTTGATCCCGAAGTATCTTTGTCTTGATGGCTTTGTTTTGAATCAACATCTTCATTTAAATTATTTGGAAATTCGGTTTTTTTATTGTTGAGATTTAATAAATGTGCCATACATTTCCCAAGGTAAGAGTTAGCAGAAGTTTTCTCACAATCCACATATTTTTAAAGCAATTCGATCTTTAAAATATGTTTTCTGGGATGCTTGGTAACTGATGAACGACTGCAGTTCCACACTTGGGCGATGCAACATCTAGCGACTATTCGCTAATCAAAAAAAGTATTCATTCAAAACTGATTAACTAGGCTCGGCCTTCTTCAACATAAATCCCATGCGCGGGAAATGAATGTGAACCTGACCCACCTGCGCATCTTCACGACTTAGCGTGTAGCGGGTGCGAGTAGCAGCAACTAAACGCCCCACCGTGGGTTCCAGACCAAAACTTTCAGCCGTAATTGCGACGTTCGAGCCCAACGCAATGCCGTGATCATCTTGATGAATTTCGTCACCCAGTAGCATTGGCGATGAATCACGCGCAATCGCTAACGCAGCCTCTGCTGTCATCTGCGTAGCCGCTCCATGACCAATACTAGCCATACGATCCATCCAAGCTAAAACCCCAGGTACGGATTCCAAAATGCCTGCCACAGGCGGCACCTGATGGCGCGTAAACCATAGCGCGTGATACACCGAAAAATCTGCTACCGAAGGTTGATCACCTAAGAGCCACGAGTGATGCTCAAGCATATGAGCAATTCGACGCAAATAACTTCGGTAGGTAGCAGTAGCGTCGGCGGCTGGCATACGCGGCGCATTATTTCGCATGGCAGCACGATCAGCGGCAAATTGTTTTAGCTTATCGGCATCGGGAAACATGAAAGTCGCTCCAGCAGGCTGAAAGTTGTATGCCATCGCAACCTGAAACAAGGTGGTATCCGCCCACTGCGCCACCGTGCGAGCCAAACCTTTTTGAGCTTCCGGATAAAGCGTCGGTGACGGCTGCCTGTGTTCAAGCACATCACACATCAACGCCGTATCGCAATAGATATCTGCGCCGATTTGCAGTACCGGTATGCGGCGATAACCACCCGTTAACGAAATCAAATTTGGCTTAGGCATGATCATCGGCGCCAGCACCGATTGCCACGATAATTTTTTGTAGCCGAGTATCAGTCGCATTTTTTCTGCGAATGGCGATTGCGGGTAATGGTGAAGAATTAAATCCGACATCAGGACTCCAATAAAGTTAGGTAATGACTCCATCCTACCCGAGCATCAGCCACCTCTGTCATAGCTTGCTTTTATGCTAAATCGAAGCAGAGGCTAGACTGAGATTGCCTAGGTTTCAGGCTATACTCGAAACTATTGACGTTAACGTAAGCGTCAACCCAGCCGCAACCGCACGGCGCCCATTCCGGAGAACTCCATGACCGATTTATCGGTGTCACAAAAACTGACGTCCTATACACCCGCCAACAAAGTGCGCTTCGTCACAGCCGCCTCACTGTTCGACGGTCACGATGCCTCGATCAACATCATGCGACGCATACTGATGTCGCAAGGCGCGGAAGTCATTCATTTGGGTCATAACCGATCAGTCGATGAAATCGTCACCGCTGCGCTGCAAGAAGATGCGCAAGGTATTGCGATATCGAGTTACCAAGGAGGTCATGTGGAGTACTTCAAGTACATGATCGATTTGCTGAAACAACGTGGCGGCGCTCACATCAAAGTGTACGGTGGTGGTGGTGGCGTTATCGTTCCTTCCGAAATCAACGATTTGCACGAGTACGGCGTGGCACGCATTTTTAGCCCAGAAGATGGTCAGCGTATGGGCTTAGCCGGCATGATCAGTTTTATGATTCAGGCGTGCGATACGGATTTATCTGTCCATGCACCTAAGACCTTGGCAGCACTAACGCAAGGCGAGCTGAGTCAACGTCAGCGCCCGCTAGCGCAACTCATCACCGCTTTAGAAAACGACAAAGTCTCTGCTGAATTAAAAAAATCTTTGCACGACGCAGCAGCACTGTGCAAAGTACCTACGCTGGGTATTACCGGCACCGGCGGCGCGGGCAAATCATCATTGACCGATGAATTGATTCGCCGCATACGCATCGATCAAGGCGATGCATTAAACATCGCTGTGATTTCTATCGATCCATCACGTCGCAAATCGGGTGGTGCCTTGCTCGGCGACCGTATTCGTATGAATGCAATTAATCCGTGGGGCGGAAAAGAACGCGTCTTCATGCGCTCCTTGGCTACACGTGAAGCAGGATCAGAAATTTCGCAGGCACTACCCGATGTGATTGCAGCATGCCGAGTGGCCGGTTTTGATTTGATCATCGTCGAGACCTCCGGCATAGGCCAGGGCGATGCCGCGATTGTTCCGCATGTGGATTGCAGCTTGTATGTGATGACACCCGAATTCGGTGCTGCATCACAATTAGAAAAAATTGATATGCTCGATTTCGCGGATTTTGTCGCTATCAATAAATTTGATCGCAAGGGCTCGCAAGATGCCTTGCGCGACGTAGCCAAACAGGTTCAGCGTAATCGCGAACAGTGGGAAAAATCAACCGAAGAAATGCCCGTCTTCGGTACGCAAGCTTCGCGTTTTAATGATGATGGGGTCACAGCCCTGTATCAAGGTGTGCTGCCGCGTTTAACTGAGCTCGGTTTAAAAACAACAATCAGCAAACTCACACCGGTCAGTGTGCGTTTTTCATCGGGCCGTAATGCCATCGTGCCACCGGCACGCAGCCGTTATCTGGCTGAGATTGCTGACTCAGTACGCGGCTATCATCGTCGTGTCGAAAAAAATGCACTCACTGCACGCGAACGCCAGCAACTGACCGAAGCTAAGCGCATGATGCAAGCTGCCGGCAAAACCATCGATGCCGATGAACTCATTACTCTACGTGAGAATGCTCTTGATGCTGAGGCCAAGCAATTGCTGTCGCAATGGCCTAGCGTACAAGCTACCTACTCTGGCGAAGCGCATGTCACAAAAGTACGCGATAGAGAAATTCGCACACAGCTAGACTGGAAAACTCTATCGGGTAACTCGATACGCAAAGTCTCGCTGCCGAAATACGCAGATCATGGCGATTTACTGCGCTGGCTGATGAAAGAAAATTTACCCGGCTATTTTCCATACACCGCCGGTGTGTTTCCTTTCAAACGTGAGAACGAAGACCCAACGCGCATGTTTGCAGGCGAAGGTGATGCCTTCCGGACTAATCGCCGCTTCAAACTAGTGTCCGAAGGCATGCCCGCTAAGCGTCTTTCAACCGCATTCGATTCAGTCACACTGTACGGTGCTGATCCAGCGATTCGACCTGATATTTACGGCAAAGTCGGTAATTCAGGTGTATCAATCGCTACCCTAGAAGATATGAAGGTTCTGTACGATGGGTTTGATCTGTGTGATCCCACCACATCCGTTTCCATGACGATCAATGGTCCCGCACCGAGCATACTCGCCATGTTTATGAATACGGCGATTGATCAACAGATAGAAAAATTCAAAGCTGAAAAAGGCCGCGATCCCTCCGCTGATGAAGCGACTCAAATTCGCAGCTGGGTTTTACAAAATGTACGCGGCACGGTGC
>CAINAY010000033.1 GCA_903846425.1 uncultured Noviherbaspirillum sp. | reverse complement strand
CTTCAATGATCAAATCAGATGGTGATCCTTGGGTTTTCTTTACTAGGCCGATTGCGATGTGGTTAGCCTTTGCTACGCTGGTGATTGTGCTGTGGCCAGTAGCTCGTTGGGTAATCGCTAGACAGAGACGCATATTGCAGGCATGAGTGAGTCATCTCTAAGGGTGGTGGGATTCGCCACTCATTACGATAAATCGACACGTTGATAAGGAGCTCAGATGATTATCTTCGGCACTCAACAAACAGCGGATAGCAACCGAGCTTTTTTTCAACGTGAGAATGGCCATGCCTATTGGCGTAGTGATTATTTTGAATCGCCGAATGGCGCTATATGCTCACCGCAGGCTTATTTAATAGAGCAACCTGCCACGATTGTTAATCCTACGCATTTTCATATTCAGAACCAGTTTCAACTGTTTACCTCTGGTGAGGGTTTAATTGGCCGTAATCAAGTCTCGCCCCTATTGATTCATTATGCAGGAGCGTATACAGGCTATGGACCGATTATCAGCGGCGCAGACACGCTTAACTACATAACCTTTCGAGCGATTCGTGATCCTGGAGCTAAATTTTTGCCCGAGGCTGCACATGAATTTAAAAAAGGTCCGAAACGCCACATCACATATTCACTTTCTTTGATGTTGCCAGAGCAGCGCAAAAATCTCTCTCGCGCCGAGCATGATTGGATACACCCACCAGAGACAGATGGTTTGGCGATTGGTATGTTGCGACTGCCTTTATCTACAACATCTAGCCTCGTACATACCGCGGGTTCTATTGGTTGTTTCATGGTGGTGATGAAAGGGACTATTCGATTTGGCGATCGCCAGATGAGTACTTATGAGCATGTGTTCATATCAAGCGACATCGATGAATTTGAATACTCCAATGGCATAGAACCAGCGGAATTACTGATGCTACATTACCCACCGACCGATTCGACTTATGACCAGTAAAACTTGTTGACTCATTCAAAAAAAATAATTTCCAAGAGGATTAGATGAAAATTCTGCAAACAGTCAATAAAGTGCCCGGCGGTCTGATGGTCGTCCCTATGTTTATCGGGATTCTGGTGAACACGTTTGCTCCAGATGCACTAAAAATTGGTGGATTTACTGAGGCACTAACCAATAAAGGCTATTTAACATTGATTGCAATGTATCTATTTGTCGTCGGTACTAAGATGACCTTGCGTGCAGCACCGGTTATGTTAAAGCGTGGTTTTGGAATTATGTTCGCCAAGGTTGGAGTCGCAATTGTTTTGTCGATGGCCGTCGCTTATTTTTTTAATGGTGATTTTTTGGGGTTATCTACCTTAGCTATTTTGGCGGCAATGAATGATACGAATGGCGGAATGTTCATGGCGTTGACCAGTACCTTTGGTGATAAGGAAGACGCGGGTACCTACGTTCCTCAGAGCATAGAAACGGGACCGTTTCTTACGATGCTAATTCTTGTAGGTGCGGGGTTGGCGCATATACCTTGGTTGACTATGGTTTCTGTTATTGCCCCTATCGCAGCGGGCGCAATTCTAGCTAACCTAGACGAAGAGTTGAGAGAATTTTTTGGTTCGCGTGAAGCGATTATTGTGCCTTTTATGGCCTTTGCCTTAGGCCAGACAATTAATCTAAACGCGGTCGCTAAAGCAGGTTTGCAAGGTATTGTGCTTGGCCTCACCGTTCTGGTTGCGACAGGCACTGCTTGCATACTAATTGATAGGTTGTTGGGTGGTTCTGGTGTTGCTGGTGCGGCCGCGTCAAGCACGGCTGGTAATGCAGCTGGCACACCGCAAGCGGTCGCTATTGCAGATCCTAGCTACGCATTAATTGCGCCTGTGGCGACAATACAGGTAGCTGCTTCAGTCATCATTACGGCATTACTTACCCCATTGTTGACTGCGATCGTATTCAAGCGTAATCAATCCAAATCAGATAACGCAAAACCCACTTCTGAGTTGTAGAAAATACCGAGTGTAAGAGTTAGCAGTTTTTGTCAAATAGCGGCAGCACAGATTAAAATTTTTCTGTACTTTTGATTGGCGTCGCTTGATCGTTAGATGACAACATTCGTTTCGAGCAGGTATCTAATTACACGATATCCTGAATGTCAAAATATCGAAATCATTGAAATCAATCCGGACTAGCGATAGTCACTACGAATAGAATTTCGACCAACTCAAGCAGTACGTCAAGATGAACGCTGGAGACACTATTATGGGAATGAGCTCAATGCAGAGGTAGTGAGCGCGGCAATAGAAGTGTTGTCCTAGATGCATGATGCTCTGCATGTGACCCGCAGCGTGATCCTGGAGAGCTTCGGAACTCAGAGATACATCGATTATGCTGCCGTGCGAAACCTGCATGCGGCGAGGGTAGGGCGTTTTTATTTCTAGCTCAAATAAAATGGCTCTATTTGTTAGTTAGATTAAGTCTTTTTTTACTGGTTTTTCGACATTTACATGAGCCTGAATCCCGCAGATTAAAAGCATCTGAAGCAGGAATAAATCTCTATAAAATCAATACGCTACTATGCATGTTCATGCGAGTGCAATTAACCGTGTAATTGAAAGTGGGATGGCGCCGTAATCTAATCAGAGACCCTCGATCGCTTTTTCGACAAGAACTTTAAGATTTGGAAGATCTGCCTCGATAGTTTTCCATACCACCTCGAGATCAACTTTGTAGTAGCCATGCGCCAGCAAGTTACGCATGTCGTAGGCAAAAGATAATGGCAGATCGGAGTTTAAGGCAAAGAAATTCTGGGGTGGCGACGCGCTCAATATTTTTGCTGGCTTCGCCAATGATTTCAAAATTTCGTATCACTGCATCTTGCGTGATTTGGCTTGATAGGAAGCTGACTTCGCTCATGTTTTCGCAGTATCTCTGAATGCGATCAATCGCCTTAAGTAGATGCTTCAGATATTCTTCTAGTCGAAGTGTGCCGCGATTCATATCGG
>CAINAY010000032.1 GCA_903846425.1 uncultured Noviherbaspirillum sp. | reverse complement strand
GTAACGTGGTTGAAGGTGACTACGCGATTAATCGTGCGGGCTATGTACTGCATGCAGCAGTGCATGAAGCACATCCTGATATCGTCGCTATGTGTCACGCTCACACCGAATATGGCACGGCGTTCGCATCGTTGGGTCGCCCGTTAGACCCTATCAGTCAAGATGCATGCGCCTTTTATGAAGATCATGTCGTGATTCGTGAAGAAGCAGGGCAGGTTGCAGTGGAAACCAGTGCAGGGAACAGCATCGCGCCCTTGTTTGCAGGTGTTAGAGCGGCCATTCATCAAAATCATGGCTTGCTGACTGTTAGTCGTCACAGCATAGAAGCAGCAGCCTTTTGGTTTATCGCGCTTGAGCGTTGTTGCAAGCAGCAGCTAGTGATAGAAGCAGGTGGTCACAAGCCAGTGCATGTGCCACATGAACGTGCGATATACAGCCGTGAGCATGTCGGCAGTGAATACATTGGTTGGTTGCATTTCCAACCCATCTGGGATCAGCTGGTGGCAACGCAGTCCGACATGCTCACTTGATAGGTATTATTTTTATGATTGATTCACGAAATACGTTCAGCGTTTAACAACGTCATCAGTTCTCCCGACTCGGCCAAGGTTTTCAAATCCTGAAATCCGCCGATCAGCATGCCATCGACAAAGATGATGGGAAAGGTGGACCAACCGGTCCACATTTTTAGCGCATTGCGGCGGCGCCATTGCGAGAGATAGTTGCCGTATTCCAGATAGCGATAATTCACATTGAGTTTATCTAACAGCTTGCGTGCACCCGCGACCATGGGGATGGTCGCCATGCCTATGATCACCACGCGATTATCCACAACACTGGCTTGAACCTCTTCGACGATATCTCTATGGCTGGCAGCAATCGCACTGCGGGCAGCGGGGTGTATCCAATATTCATCTAAGACGTGGCGCGGCATGAGATTTCCTTTGTGTTGACTATTGAGACGATTAATTTGCTGCATTGCGAAAACTATTTATACCCATTTCCTGCCAGTTACGGCTCGCGGGCAGCATATAACGGCATGGCAATGGAAATGTGCCTTAACTTGTAAATACTATAACTGAAAAAATTCTGCATTATTGTTGATTTTTCATTGAGGAGTCATGGAAACAGAGTAAGGTGAAAATATATAAGTGAATAAGCACGGGCTGGATCAGTAAATTAGCCTTGGATGCTTCAGATTTTGGGATACAGACACATGGCATCGTTCAAATTAGCGCAACTCTCAGATACGCACGTCGTTAGAAAACATTCTGTGTTGAGTAATGGTGTAGATAGTAACCATGCTTTGCGAGCAGTAGTTTATCAACTGATCAAAGCTGATGATATCGATGCGGTGCTGTTATCTGGCGATCTGGTTGAGCGCGGTGAAATCTATGAATACTTCGAGCTGAGAAACATACTCGACCCGCTCATGGGTTTGAAGCCAGTGTATCTGATGCTGGGTAATCATGATGTGCGGGACAATTTTCTTGGTTTGTTCAGAGATTATCCATTCATCAATCAAGCAAATAATTCATGGGGCGTTCAGTATTCAGTGACACTGAACGATACTCACGCATTGGTTGTGTTGGATACGCTCAAAGAAGGTCGCGATGCAGGTTATTTAAGTGCCGACAAGCTGATCTGGCTTGATCGAACTCTGGAGCGTCATCGTGAGAAGAGTGTGCTGCTGGCCATGCACCATCCTATGATTGATGTCGGCAATTCCATGATGAACCAAATGAACTTAGCGAATCAGTCGGACTTGTCGGTCATCCTGCAAAAACATAAAAACGTTAATCGAATTCTTTGCGGTCACATTCATCGAGAGATCGCAGGTATTTTCGGTACCATTCCCGTTCAGGTGTGCCCAAGTACTGCCTTTGCGTATCCAGCCAATCTGAATGAGAGTAATGTCGTTCAATTGTGCAAAGATAATCCCGGTTATCTAGTCCACGAGATCACCGACGGCGTACTCACTAGTAAGCGTCATAACCTAGATTTGCACGCCAGCTTGGCAACAGCGTAAGACCGTTGCTTTCGCTAAGCATAAAAAAATGCCACGAGTCGTAAGACATCGTGGCATTCAAAGGAAGCGATACAAAGGAGACGTATCAATCCGGGGAGATAGAAAAAACTC
>CAINAY010000031.1 GCA_903846425.1 uncultured Noviherbaspirillum sp. | reverse complement strand
TGTGTCGGGACGTGTTGATCTCGTCGGTTAATCATCAAGCTGCCTGATTATTTTGACTTGAATCAAGGCAACGTTTGAGTTAACAATGAATACTGGCTCCTATCAAATAAGGAGCCAGTATGTCTTTAGATCACGCTGTTATCTGGATCGATCATCGTGAAGCGCACGTCATTCAATTTAATGAATCGGCGAGCGAAAACGAGATTATTCATACCAAATCCAAACACTCCCATTTGCACCATAAAGCAGGAACCCTTGGTTCAGGACATGCATTGCCTGATCAATCGTATCTACATGAAGTGACCGAGGCAGTTGCCAGTGCCGCGGAAATTTTAGTCGTCGGCCCGGGATCGGCGAAGCTTGAATTACTACGCCACGCGCAGCAGCATGATCCTTTGATTGCAAAAAAAATCTTAGGTATCGAAACGATTGATCACCCCACCGATAAGCAACTACTCGCCTACGCTCGCCAGTATTTCAAACCTATTGATAAAATGAATGGAACCGGTGTAATCCGCACCTGAATTTCATTTGCGCTATGAAAAAGATTCTTACTCTATTAGCGGTAGCCACTCTGTTTTCTGCGGGTGGTGCTCACGCAGAACAAATCCGCTACATCTGCAGTGGCACACACGTGGAATATGACGGCTGGGGTAAGCGTACTGAGCAGATGAGTAGTTTGAAAGAAGATCCGGTTGATCTGGTGATTGATACTGAAGCGAAAAAGGTAAGTTTCAGCACTAAGTATGCCGGATCTGTGACGACTGAGTTAACTCTCAGCGATCAATGGTATGAGGGCGAAGCACCGGTGAATATCACCGTCATGAAACGCAACATTGCACAGGTCAGCGTTAAGCTTGGTCGAATAGCGTGGCAGGCCATGACGATCTATACGCTCGATGATGCGAATGGCGAAACTCATCTCGCCTATGCTGGCGTCTGCACACCTAGCGTAGTGAAATAAAGATCCACGCTACTCCGTGTGTTTGCGTCCGGCGATATAACGAACACCGGTCGGGCCATACACTTCGGTATGGGGAATATTGGCATCGAGCGCAAACGTATCTCCACTGCGGCAATGCTGTGTTCGACCTTCAGCTACGATCGTAATCTCACCGTCCAAAATTAATGCACGCGCGGCAAACGGATGCGTATGTAAATCTAATGAGCCATTTGCAGGACGTTCGACCACCACAGTCTCAAAACCTTCTTTCTGCATCAACTGCTCGAATTCTTGTTGATTCATGTCCGCTCCTTTTTTAATTCTTTGATTTTATTTTTTAAAATTTAATTTTTCGGCTTTAATTCTTCGACACCAGTTTGACTAAGGTGAGCAAAGTTTGATTAACCGGTGTTGGCACACCATGTTTTGTACCCAGTCGGCACACATAACCGTTCAAATAATCAATTTCTGTTTTTTTACCACGCGCCAAATCTTGCGCAGTGGATGAATACTGAGTTGCCATGGTGCTCGCCAGATTTCTAACCGTCGCATACATATCGCCAGGTACTTCTATACCCTCGGCTTTTGCGACGGCGAGACATTCCGTAACAACGGATTCCATGAGCGCTGGAATACCCTCGACCTGCACCATTTCACCATACATTTTTTGCGCAATGGCTGACAAGGCATTATAGGCACAGTTAATAATCAGCTTAGCCCATAGCGGACCCATCACATTCTTAGAGACTTCAACCGGCACCTCGGCCTCATGAAACCATTGCTTCACATCGGCACTCTCGAGCGCATCACCAATCACTAACTCACCTCGACCGTGATGCTTCACATGCCCGGACCCGGCCATTTCAGTCGCGACATACACCACCGCTGGTATCACCCGCTGCGGCAATAGCTGCCTCAAAAGCTCAGGACTCTCGGCTCCATTTTGCAGGGTCACGATCACAGCATCAGGTTCTAAGTAAGGTGCAATCTCGCGCGCCGCTGATTCGCTGTCAGTGGATTTAACGCAAAACAGCACAAGACGTGCCCCCTTAACGCCCGATGCATCGGTGACGGCTTTCATGGTGACATGCTCAGAAAACTTTTTAGTATCGAGCAGCAGCCCGTGCTGATTAACCGCATCTACATGAACTTGTCGACCAATCAGCGTTACAGGAAAACCAGCGCGCGCTAGCATGGCACCGAAAAAACAACCAACAGAACCCGCGCCCATCACGGCGATCTGCGGCTTAGCATTCGAATTGGATGATGACATGATGACCTTTCTTTTTATTATATTTTTAAGGACGCACTCAATAAATTAAAACAAGCTATTTTTAGAGTCATGAGAATAAGCTAACGGCTTGCTTAAGTAAGCTTAGTTACTAAGCTGAACTATAACCTAGCCCCGCCATCCTGGCAGTTTGCTACTATTTTTTGCAACCAAACTCTACCGATTAGTGACTAGGATTTTTATTAAGTAAAAATTCTACTAAGGTCTGGGTAAATGCTTGTGCGACCTCCCAGTTCGATAAATGCGCTGCGTTTAGCTCGACATAACGCGAACCTTTAATCGCGCGAGAAATTAGTTCGCCATGTTCCGGCGGAGTGGACTTGTCGTGTTTACCGCCAATAACTAAGGTCGGCGCAGTGATAGACGTCAGATTAGATCGCTGATCCATATCACGCACCGCAGCGCAGTTTGCGACATAACCGTCAACCGATGTCTCTAGCAGCATTTTTCTTACGCGATCTACTTGCGCCGGAGCATGCGCAAGAAAGCCGGGTGTGAACCAGCGCTCAAGTACGCTCTCGATAATGCTCTCTATGCCATCTTGTTTAACTTTGGTGATACGCGTATTCCAGATTTCAGGTACGCCAATGGCAGCACTGGTATTACATAGCGCTAAACGGTCAATCCGCGATGGCGCATACACACCCAGCCAGATACCTGTCATGCCGCCCATAGAAAGGCCGCAAAAATGTGCGCGCTCTATTTTTAATCCATCCAACAAAGAAATCACATCGCCGCCTAGTTGCGCAATGGTGTAGGGTCCTTGCGATACATTAGAGCCTCCGTGCCCACGCGTGTCATAACGCAAAACACGAAAATGCTCGGAAAGCTCAGGCAATTGCGGTAGCCACATCGACAGGTTAGTACCCAGTGAATTAGACAGCACTAATACGGGTGCTTGTTCAGGACCATCAAGTTCGTAGTGCAATCGGCCGGTGCCTGTTTCATAGAAAGGCATAGAGACTCCTGTAGTTGAAATTCATGCGGCCTGGGTATCAGTGCTTGCGTTGACGATGTTCTGTGAGAACTCGATCGACAAACGTTTCGGCCTGCCCCAGATAATTGACAGGATCAACTAACTTTTGAAGTTCGTCTCTAGAAATCAGGCTATTAAGGTGCGTATCAGCCTGCAAGATGTCAAACAATGATTTATCGGTAGCGATTGCTTGAGCACATGCGGCTTCTACTAGCTCGTGAGCGGCAGCACGACCCAGGTGATTACTTAATGCAATCGACACCGATTCAGCCATCACCAGACCATGAGTGATGTCGATATTACTGCGCATGCGCTCGACATGAACTGTTAAGCCCTCAACAACATCGCATAATTGGTGTAATGCACCGGAGGTCAACTGAATAATCTCCGGCAAGGTATCCCACTCCGCTTGCCAACCACCGAGTGCACGCTCATGCTCTTGCACCATACACGACAATAACGTCGACACCAGTGCCGGCACACGATGGGCTGCCGTGAGAGTAGCTGAACATCCAACCGGATTACGTTTATTCGGCATGGTGGACGAACCGCCTCGCCCTTGACTACTGGGCTCGGAAAGTTCAGCGATTTCAGTTTGCGTATGCAAAGAAATATCCCGCGCTATTTTTCCTAAGGTACCTGTTAACAATCCCAACATGGTGCCCACTTCAGCGATACGATCACGGTGTGTGTGCCAAGGTATGGCCGGTAATGTGAGTTGGAGCTCATACGCTAACGCCTGACTGACTGCTAAACCTTTATCTCCCAGACTCGCTAACGATCCTGCAGCGCCGCCGAACTGCACCACCGAGACATTTTTTCGCACGATGACGAGTCGCTCTTGATGACGCAAAATCGCATCTAACCAACCCGCTGCTTTTAATCCAAATGTAATCGGTAATGCATGCTGCATCCAAGTACGCCCTATCATCGGTGTAGCACGATGGCGATGCGCATGCGCTGCCAATGCATCCGCTAATTCAGCGAGTTCACTCGTGATCAAATCAATCGCCTGACACAGTTGCAAAACCAAACCGGTATCAATGATGTCTTGACTGGTTGCACCCCAGTGCACATGGCGCGCTGCCTGCGCATCAACCGCCGCGACTTTTGCAGTGAGCTGCTTAATTAAAGGAATCGCCAGATTGCCTGATTGGCGTGCGTCATGCGCCAGTAATTGAATATCGATCTGATCAGCGCGGCACGCGTTCGCTATGGCCGTGACCGATTGTGCAGGTATCACGCCTTCTTTAGCGAGTGCTCGTGCTAATGCAGCTTCTACATCGAGCATGCATTGCACCGTATCTTTGGCAGAAAAAATAGCTGTCATTCCGTCAGAAGAAAATAAGGCAGAGGTCAGGCGATGGTCAGTCATGGAAAGAACAACTTTCGAATCAAATCAAAGTTCAAAAAAAACGGTTTCATGGACTCCACCACCAATGGCGATATTCCACTCCAACACACCCGGCTGGCCTTTAACTACGTTTGCGATCAGTGTGGCGCGACGCTCCACAGGCACCTGCTGCATGACCTGATCCGCTGCATGATCATCACCCGGAAAATAAATCCGCGTGACTAATTGCTTGATTAAGCCACGCGCAAAAATAGCCACCAAAATATGGGGCGCTTGTAATGTACCGTTAGCTGCAGGAACACGCCCCGGTTTGATAGTAGAGAAACGAAAGCGCCCATCCGTATCCGTTGGCGTGCGTCCAAATCCGCTAAAAATTTTCTCAACCGGCAGATCGCGATTATCCAATGGATGTGCGTATTTACCGTGAGCGTTTGCCTGCCAAATTTCAATCATGCCATCCGGTATAGGTAAGCCATCCGCATCACGTAATTGTCCTTGAATGACGCAACGCTCACCTGCACTATCTGATGTTACTAATTCAGTCGTGTTTAACCAATCTAAGCCTATGTGCAAATACGGTCCTACTGTTTGCGATGGTGTGAATCCTGAACTCATCTCATTTCTCCATCGGCGTCGCATGCCGGCCGCGCAAAATGATATCGAAGCGAAAGCCTAAGGCAAAATCGGGTTCAGTCAATTCAAGTGCAAATTGCGAAATCATTCGTTGCCGAGCCCGTTCATCCGGCACGCAGTTATAGATAGGATCAAATTCCAATAGCGGATCCCCCGGAAAATACATCTGCGTGACTAAACGTGTTGCAAATGCCTGACCAAACAATGAGAAATGTATGTGCGCAGGTCGCCAGGCATTCGGATGATTACGCCAAGGATAAGCACCCGGTCGTATGGTAGTGAAGCGGTAATGGCCTTCTGCATCCGTCATCGTTCGGCCAGTACCACTAAAGTTAGGATCTAACGGCGCCTCATGCTGATCATTTTTATGTTGATAGCGTCCGGCTGCATTCGCCTGCCACAGTTCAATCAAGGTATGTGGAACGGCTTTACCATCTTCATCTAGCACACGACCTGCAACCAAGATACGTTCCCCAATAGGCTCACCTGCATGCTGACGTGTTAGGTCTGCATCATTGGGCGTGACACGATCATGACCAAACACAGGGCCGGTCAACTCAGATAAGGACTGAGGTAAAAGAATTAAGGCTTGTGATGGAGAGCGTTTAACGGTGGACCCATAGGCAGGTGAAAGATAGTCAGGCTGACTACCCGCTGCCGGCATGCGGTAGGGACGAAGATCCAACATGGTGTTCCTTGTCTCGGGAATTATCTTTATGAGCTTAGGCCTATTTTTGCTCACACTCGCTCTATCATCAACGCGATGCCCTGCCCTACACCGATACACATAGTACAAAGCGCATAACGCCCACCCGTTCTGTGTAACTGGTACATCGCCGTGGTAACTAATCGCGCACCACTCATACCTAGCGGATGACCGAGAGCGATGGCTCCACCATTTGGATTAACGCGTGCATCGTTGTCTGCAATACCTAATTCGCGCAAAACTGCCAGACCTTGAGCGGCAAAGGCTTCATTCAACTCAATCACATCCATCTGATCGAGGGTCATGCCTGTCAGTTGCAATAATTTTTTAACGGCGGGTACCGGACCGATACCCATTACGCGAGGCGCCACACCCGCAGTGGCCATACCCACTATGCGAGCGCGCGGCGTCAAACCATACTCTTTACTATGCACTTCATCGGCTAGCAATAAAGCGCACGCGCCGTCATTCACACCCGAAGCATTACCGGCGGTGATGGTGCCGTCCACTTTTACCACCCCTTTTAGTTTACCCAGCGCTTCAACACTGGTGATGCGTGGATGCTCATCATTCATCACGGTGATCGAATCGCCTTTTTTCTGCGGAATGATTACGGGAATAATTTCATCAGCGAGCACGCCGGAAGCCTGAGCAGCAGCGGCTTTATTTTGACTAGCGACTGCAAAGGCATCTTGATCAGCGCGACTGATGTGATAATCAGTAGCGACGTTTTCTGCGGTCTCAGGCATAGAATCAACACCGTACAGTGCTTTCATCTGTGGATTAACGAAGCGCCATCCAATCGTCGTATCGAAGATCTGCGCATTACGCGAAAAAGCACTATCAGCTTTACCCATTACAAAGGGCGCTCGTGTCATGGATTCAACGCCGCCCGCAATCACCAAGCCTGCTTCACCGGATTTAATCATGCGTGAAGCAGTACCCACCGCATCCATCCCTGAACCACACAAGCGATTTATCGTGACGCCTGGAACGTCTATCGGTAAACCAGCCAACAACAATGACATACGAGCGACATTACGATTATCTTCACCGGCTTGATTTGCGCAGCCAAAAATAACTTCCTGTACCGCACTCCAATCCACGGTGGGATTACGTTCTTGCAACGCGCGTAGTGCAAGTGCACCGAGATCATCAGCGCGCATGTCTTTTAATATGCCACCGAAGCGACCAATCGGTGTACGGATGGCATCACAGATAAAGGCTTGTTTCATCATTCTCTTCTAGTTATTAATGGTCAAATAAACTAAATAATTCAGGCGGCAGTCAGTGGCAGACCCGACAATTTTTCAAGCTCTTGTAACGTGAGTCCCTCGGCCATCTCGCGTACTACAAGACCTTTCGCAGTGATATCAATCACTGCCAGATCAGTATAGATACGACTCACGCACGCCATGCCTGTAAGTGGATAGGTACAG